>CAZDYR010000311.1:0-3603 GCA_964509625.1 uncultured Smithella sp.
ACGTTGTCGTGACCCTTAAGAAGATTATTTACTTAACGATGTCGTCTCTGGAAAAGCAACTGAAACAGGAGCCATAAAATGAAAATGAAAGAAGATTCGACGTTTCTTCAGGGAGTAGAAAGCCGTCTGGACAGTCTCTTTGCTGAAGATACCCAACCGGTTAAAGCAAAAGACTCCGATCCTCCCCGCGCAGCGGCGCAGGAAGTTGCTTCCGACATCAAAGAGGACATTCTTAAAGTTTCAGACATCGAAGAAGAAACCATTCAAAAACCGGAGATTGCCGTTTCAGAGCCTTCTCAGGGCCAGGACAAATCAACCTTTATCTCTGAAATCGAAAAACGCTTTTCCGCGATATTTGGTGAAGATGAAAAGCACGTCAGCGCCCCCAGGGAAACGGAGGAGCTGAGTGATCTGAAGAACATTCTCGCTCAAGCGGAACCGCAGGAGAGTAAAGACTCCGATCAGCCGATGGAAGACCTCTCTTCACCCCCGTCATCCGTATTCAACTCGCCGCTTAAAGACATGAAAAGCATCATTCTATCCATTGAATGGGAAATTAACGATGATATCCTTGAACAGCTGGAAGAAGAGATCAACAAATTATATCTGCTGTATACCGGAGATCGGATTGTTCAGGGATTCTTAAGAATCCTTCGCTTCCTGGGAAGGTATGTCCGGGTCAGGGGCGTACATTCAAGCCAGGACTCCATCAATCTGCTTTTATTTGTGTATGACCATCTGGAAAATGTCATGATTTCCGAAGGAATGACCGAATCTAAAAAGCATGTTATTTTAATCGATAATATTAGAAAGTATCGGGCGTGGGTGGAGAATACGGATATTGAAAGCCGGAAAGAAACCCCGGCGCCGGAGGCTGCAGCCGAAGAGATGAAACCTTCTTCTCGGGTGATGGAATTATGGGAAGACAAACCTTTCATCGATGAAAGGGCGGAAATCGAAAAATTGGCGGAAGTTCAGACTGTTGAGGAACCGCGTGTTGAGCCCGCGATTGTTCAACCTGCAATGGAAGAACCGTTCCTGAAAGAAATCGAACCGGAGCCCATGGCGGACCAGGTCTCGAAAGAGCCGGATATGGCTGTTGCAGAGCCGCAGGTTTCCGTTGCTGAAATGCCGGCACCTGCGCTTGAGGGAGGAATGGAGAATAAGGTTGCGGCGATAAAAGAGCTGGCGCCTCATGAAGCATTCGTTTACGCCCTGGAAGAAATCAAGAAGAACTTCCAGTCCGAGCTGGATGCATTGAGAGAAGAGATTCGCATCCTGAAAAGTGCGCGGTAGGCCAATGTCACGGTTGATCTTTCAGATGACTGATGCTAAGTTAGCGCCTGTGGTTCATGTCGGCAAAGGAAGTCAATTATTTTTTTATGGCTGGGCAATAAAATTGGTATCCGGGAAATGATCGTATTTTGTGAGGAGTGTGGAGAAAGGTATGTCATTGAAGCAGATGAAATGAAAGGTTCTGCCATGATTTTCATTTGTCGTAACTGCAATGACATCATCCGTATTCCGGTGCAAAAGCCGCATCACAAGCAGGAAGAGAAAGCGAAAAGTGAGGCTGAAAAGGTTTAGATTATTCAGTCCGAATGTAGTTATTAACCCTGATCGAATTGTCTAGAAGGACGCTTGCATGGATAATAAAAGTGAGTTGTTTAATTTGGAACGAGAGAAGCGGGAGCTGGATGCTTTCTTATCCACAATCGCAGGAGATGAAGCTTCGACGCCTCTTCCCGTAAGGGATGTCGCCCAGGTTAAAGAAACACTTTCTTCTTCAGTAGAGGACAAATCGTGGCTTCAAACCCCGGTTTATGAGCCGTCCGGATTGAAGGTGGAAACACCCGCAATAAAAACTGAAGAAACATCCAGACCATCGGTTCCCAGGGATAAGGTGTCCACCACAAGCGTGAATGAATTTATCCCGAGCTATGTTACGGACGCTGCTCCGATGGATTTTGGCGGAAACGCAAGTTTGCCCCTGGATAAGGCGTCTTCAATATTTTCGCTGGAAGATGAGAAAAAGCCGGCCTCTCCGAGAGTTGTCGTTTCTCCGGCCGTGAAGCCTCTGGAAAGTTTTAAGACGATGACGCGGTTTGACGGAACGACAAAATACGACGGACCGGCCCTGACGGAGGCATCTCTCAAGGACGAGAAAAAAACCCCGGCGGGGATTGAGACAGAAAAGAAAATTGAAAAGGCGGGTGCACCCGACCTGCCGATTGAAAAGAAAATTGATAAAAAAGATGCCTATGATTTTGCGCCCAAACAGAAGGGGATCGGCAAAGGCAAGTGGATAGGCATATTAATCGTTCTGCTCCTCTTGCTGCTTGCCGGATACTTCTGGTTTTCCTCAAAATCTTCCGGTCCCGGTACGGGGAATATTTTTAAGACCGATTGGAGCGTTCCCGGATCATCCGTTAAGGAGATAACGCTCCTGAATGTCAGGCAAAGACTGGTCTATAATGTGAAATTGGGGAGAAGCATTCGGGTGGTTGAAGGCGTTGCCGAGAATGCGGCATCCTATCCTGTTTCCAAAATAAGGATTATGGCGAATCTTTATAACGCCGACGGATCAGTCCTGGCGTCAAAGGAATCATTCGGCGGCAATATCCTCATTGATAAACAACTGGAAAATCTTGATGAAAGCGGACTGCTGTTTGATCTCAACAGAGGTCAGGCTTCAGCGGATATCATACCCCCTAAGGGACAAACACCTTTTATGATCATTTTCACCCGCGAAATGACGGGGGTTCACAGGCTGGCCGTCACACCGGTTGACTTGATAAAACATTGATGCTCCCGTGATTTCATCTCCATCACCGGCGAGTCATCTGTCTTAAACAACACCCGTTTTTGTGGACGGTTGTTGTTTCCTGAAGCCCGCTTCTGCGCGACGAGCGATAATTATCTGTAGCACGCTGCGACATAATGATGTTCCTTTCATGCCTTGACAGCGTGCTGCGAGGTGTCGATTCTCTTCCGCATGTTTCAAACGCCGGCAGGCGCATAAAATAAATTCTTTTTGGCATTCATATCCATCCCCGCTTCACTTAAGAGGTCCGGCAGGGGGCGAATTCTTTTAAAAGGGAGGACTGTTTATGAAAGGAAAAGCATTATTAGTCGTCGCGTTAATGATGATCCTGGCCGGCGCTATCGTTGCCAACCAGGTCCAGAAGGACTTCGGCCGGGTTACGGTAAAGGATGTTCGTTTTTCGGGTAAGGACGGTGCCACCCTGAGCGCGCTGCTCTTTGTTCCGAAAAACGCCACACCTCAGACACCGGCTCCCGCCATTCAGGCCATTCATGGCTACATCAATTCCCGGGAGACACAGTCGGGTTTTGCCATCGAATTTGCAAGGCGAGGCTGGGTGGTTTTGCAACTTGACCAGAGAGGACATGGTTATTCGATGCCGCCGGTAGGCGCAGGCGGTTACGGAGCGATCGATGGTCTGGCCTACCTCAGGAGCCTGGCGTTTGTTGACAAAAATAAGATCGGCCTGGAAGGACATTCCATGGGAGGCTGGGCTTCGGTCATCGCGGCCGCGACCGCTCCCAATGATTATGCGGCGATGGTGCTGGAAGGATCTTCCA
>CAZDYR010000312.1:0-3600 GCA_964509625.1 uncultured Smithella sp.
GGTTTGAGGTTTCTCTCGTAACAACCGGTCAATTGCTGAACCAGATCAAAGATGCGCTTCCGGTAGGATTCTTCTGGAAAGGGCCGGATCTTAAATATCTGGACTGCAACAAATACTTCGCGCAAATTGCCGGATTCCAATTGCCGGAAGAAATTATCGGCAAAACGGATGATGATCTTGTCTGGAAAAGTTTGGCCGGAAAATTCCATTATATCGATGATGAGATTTTAAGAACGGGAACTGCAAAATTAAACCAGGAAGAATCCATCACAGATAGCCGCGGCGAGGTCATCTGGCTTCACATCCATAAAATACCACTCAGTGACAGCTCGGGAAAAGCCATCGGCATCATAGGCACTGCCAGAAACATCACGCAGCACAAACAAACGGAAATAAGAAATCTTCGTCTGGCGGCGATTGTCAATTCGACCGACGATGCGGTTATTGGAACAGACCCCCAGGGAATTATCACGGAATGGAATGCCGGAGCTGAAAAAATGTACGGCTATTCGGAAGCCGACGTGATCGGCATGCCTATCTGGCAGTTGGCGCCGCCGGATTTGCATCCTGAGAGGCTGAATGTAATCTCTTCCTTGAAAAAGGGAGAGCATGTCACCCATTACGAAACGAAAAGCAGGCGCAAAAATGGAGAGATATTCAATATCTTCATTACGGCGTCGCCCATCACCGGTCCGGACGGTCACATCATCGGAATATCCGCTATCGGCCGTGACATCACCGAACAGATGAAACATCTCAGAGAACAGAATCGATCCCGTGAATTTCTGGAAAATATTGAGGAGGGATGTTTTGAAACCGACCTGAAAGGCAATGTGACGTATGCCAACCCCGCTGTCGCCGGAATGATGGGCTCCAGCCGCGACAAGGTCATTGGTGTCAATTTCAGGCAATATACCACCCGTGAAGAAGCAAAAAAAATCTTCGCCATATTTAATAATATCTATAAAACGGGCCAACCGGATTCCATTGCTGAACTGGAAGTTGTCCGGCAGGATGGCTCAATCCAGAATCTGGACCTGCTGGTATCGCCGATTATCAATGCGCAAGGACAAGTCGTCGGGTTTCGCAGTACCATCCGGGATGTAACGGAAAGGAAACGGGAGCGGGAGGAACTGGAACGCTACCGCGATTTTGTGGTGAATGTCGAAGACGCCTGTTTTGAATTTGATTTCTATGGCCGCTGTTTTTTCTGCAACGAACCCGCGTATCGAATGATCGGATATACCCGGGAAGAATATATGCAATTGCGCCACCGGCAAAGATATCCCGACAAAGAAGAAGCCGATCGTGCTATCGCCATTATTAAAAAAGTCTATGAGACAGGACGGCCATCAGGTCTTTATGAGTCCAAACTCCTGTGCAAAGATGGCTCCACCATTACGATAGAAATGTTAGTCAACCTGATCCGTGACAAACAGGGCAATCATGCCGGCTGGCGCGGCACCGGAAGGGATATTACAGCCAGGAAAAAACGGCAGGCCGAGCTGGAACGCTACCGGGACTTCATGGAAAACATATATGACGGCTGTTTTGAGAATGACCTCGCCGGCACGATCACGTATACCAATGAAATAGGCGCCCGAAGGCTCGGGCTGACCAGGGAAGAGTTCATCGGGATGAAGACCAGGCAATACGCCAGTCCGGAGGAAACAAAAAGGATCACCAGGATATATAATGAAATTTACCGGACGGGGAAACCGGCCTTCATTGACGAATGCACGCTGATTCGTAAAGACGGACAACCGTTAATCATTGAAATGTCCTCGTCCCTCATTCGGGACGCGGCGGGAAAGCCCGTCGGCTTCCGCGGCACCACAAGAGACATTACTGAAAAGAAAAAAATCCAGGACAAACTCAAAGAGAGTGAAGCCAAATACAGATCTCTGACGGAAAACATGAACGATGTCGTCTGGACCACAGACATGAATTTAGTCATTACGTATATGAGCACGTCCGTCAAGAAGGCCCTGGACTATCAGCCTGAGGAACTTCTCGGACGTAATCCCGGCGATGTCATGACCCCGGAGTCTCTTGCTGATACACTATCCATCCTGGATAATGAATTAAAAACCAACCAGCAGGAACAGATGGCCCCCGATAGGGCCGTCGAATTTGAAACCGCATATTATCATAAAAACGGCTCCGTGATCTGGTTTGAAAATGTCGCCAGATTCATCCGGGATGATAAAGGAAAAATTACCGGGATTCATGGTGTGTCCCGGAACATCACGGAGAGAAAACATGCTGCAGAGGAAAGAGAAAAACTGATTGTAGATCTGCAGACGGCCCTGTCTGAAGTTAAAACCCTGAGCGGACTGTTGCCTATCTGCTCTCACTGCAAAAAAGTTCGGGATGACAAAGGTTACTGGAATCAGATAGAAAATTATTTATTAGAGCACTCGGGCGCGTTTGTCTCCCATGGCATCTGTCCGGAGTGCGCCGCCAAGTATTATCCGGATATATTCCTGGGGAAAAAACCCGGTGAATGAACCCGGCCCTGCGGTTTTTTTCCTTGCTGTTTCCGTCTTTCTTTATGATTCAGAATAATCACCAAATCCCCGACGTTGGGAAAACCCGCATAATACCGAAAAGTGAAATTTTCCGATTTTTCTTTTGAAAGATGCCTATGATCAGTCCCTCAAAAATTTTACTTTATTTCATTGAACTGATTAACTGCTACGCCGCCGTTTACTATTCCAACTTTCTCTTTTTTTACCTGCGGCGTACCTTCGGTTTCAGCGGGGCGGAGAACCTGCTGACAGCGGCCCTCGGCGGCCTCGTATACATGATCGCGGCCTGGCAGGGAGGGAAATTGGCCCAGCGCTATGGCTATGTCCGAATGATTTACACCGGCTGCTGCACCATCATAGCGTCGCTTGCCCTGGGCATGATCCTTTCCACAGCCGCATCGCAGATCCTGATCTATTGCCTGTGCATCGCCGGGGTCTGTTTAATCTGGCCCGCACTGGAGGCGCTGATCTGCGTCCGGGCGGGCGCGTCCCTAGGAAAGACAGTCGGCATCTATAACGTCACCTGGGCCTTAGGCGGCGCCCTGGGATATTTCACAACGGGCCTGCTGCTTGAAAAACTGGGCATGGCCAGCCTGTTCTGGCTTCCTCTTGGACTTACGGCTCTGGAAGTCGCCCTGCTGCCTTTTGCCGCGAGGCGTCTGGAAAAAGAAAACCGTCTTCCTTACGAGGATGTACCGCCGACCCAAACCTCAGGCCCCGCGGATGCCAAACGATTCCTGAGGATGGCCTGGCTGGCCAACCCTTGCTCCTATGTGGCGATCAATACCGTCATCCCGCTTATTCCCTCCATTGCGGAAAAGCTGGCCCTTTCCACGGGCATGGCGGGTATTATCTGTTCCGTCTGGATGTTTGCAAGGCTGGCTGCCTTTGCGGCCTTCTGGCGATGGACAGGATGGCACTACCGTTTCGGGTGGCTCGCGGGCGCTTTTGGGCTGATGATTATCTGCTTTTTCGGATTTCTGACGGCGCCATCCATCGGATGGCTGCTAATCGCGCAGATCGGTTTCGGCCTGTCGATCGGGCTCATCTACTATTCATCCCTGTACTA
>CAZDYR010000313.1:0-2352 GCA_964509625.1 uncultured Smithella sp.
GGAGGTGTTTATGTGCGATACCTGCGGAATAGGCCCGGAATTCACCGGCTCCGGCATCAGTATCTTTGGGAAGAACTCCGACCGGGAGGCTGATGAAGCGCAACTGGTTGTTTCTGTGCCGTCAAAAACCTATCCGTCAAAAGAAGAACTGCAATGCACCTACATTGCCATTCCCCAGGCCGGCAGGACTTTTGCCACGGTCCTGTCCAAACCTTTCTGGCTCTGGGGCGCGGAGATGGGCGTCAATGAAAAAGGCGTGGCCATCGGCAATGAAGCCCTGTTCACCAAAGTCAAACCGGAGAAGACGCCGGGGCTCATCGGCATGGATCTCCTGAGATTGGCTCTAGAGCGGAGCGCCAACGCCGAAGAAGCCGCGCAGATGATCATCGATCTTCTGAAAACTTACGGACAAGGAGGTCCATGCGGATACCGCGACAAGACCTTCAGCTATATGAACTCTTTCATCATCATGGACAGGCAGGGCATCATCAAGCTGGAAACAGCTGGCCGGGATTGGGCGCTCCAGCGCCCCGGCAGCTGCGCCGTTATTTCCAACGGGATCACCATCGCCCGCGACTGGCAGGCATCATCACTTCCGGCGGGCGCGGATTTCAGCAAATTCAGCGATCCGTTGATCACGTACTTCTCGGGCAGCGCTGTTCGCAAAGACTGCAACCGGAATGCGCTTTTCAAGGCAAAGGGCGGCATCGACATCACCGATGTCTTTGCCATGCTGAGGAGCCACCATGCTGACCTGCCATACAGCGGCTTCAACCGCGACGTATGCATGCACGCCTCCGATCCGCTGATCCGGAAGTCTCAGACGACAGGCTCGCTGGTTGTGGAATTGCACCCGGAAAACAAGTTCAGGATTTTTGTCACCGGAGGGTCCGCCCCGTGCCTGACCGCTTTCAAACCTTTTGTCCCCGCCGCGCCTTTCCCGGATCTCGGCGGCGGGGCCGGTCACTACACCGACTCGTCATTCTGGTGGCGGCATGAGGCCTATTACGTAAACGCGATCCTGCGCTATGAAAACATCCTGCCCATGATTCAGAAATACATTGCAGACAAGGAAGCTCAGTGGACAGCCGCTCTTCTTCCTCATGAGTGGGCAGGAACTGATCCGTTATTGACGGAGATTTCTTGCCAAGCTTTCAGAGAGTCGGACCGTCAGGAAAAGGCCGTGGTTGACCGGATGAAAGAAATCAAAAAGACCGCCTCCGCTCTGTCCACCCGGTTTTGGAAGCGGCTGGCCCGCCGGTCCGGCGTGCCCCTGGTATAATCCGCCAATAGGGGAACTCTTTACGGTCCATTTTTTCTTGACCTTTGCCCGCGACGGCCAATTATTTGAACAAGTGAAAGATACTTACTAAAAATGAAAATATTAGCAGCAGGACGTATAAAATTATAAATATCTCGGGTGACCTGTAATATTTTACTTTTGTATTCATTAAATGGTGAAATTTCCCATCCTTATAAATCCACAAAAGAAATGCTGCTGAAAAAATCAATATAAGAATCCATAAAGCTGCATTCATCGAACAATCCCTTTTTATTTTTCTTGAGCATATCAGGAAACGCGCTGCAAAATATCAAAACGCCTTCACGCAATCAAGTGCAATCAAGCGTAAATTCGTCCCCAGGAGATGGAAAGAGAAAAATAATAAGGACGGTTCTATTTTAATGCTTATTTGTGTTTCCTCTCTTTGTTACTCGTCTTATGGCCTTTCTGGACTACGCTGAAAGTCTTGCCGGCCACAGAGATCTGTCCTGTTCTGGGGTTGCCTGTGCTGTTTGCCTGGATGGTGAATTTGACTATTCCGTTACCGCTACCCGATGAGCCGGATGCGATGGATATCCAGCCGGTGTTGGTTGCCGCAGTCCAATTACAGCCGCTGCCGGCCTTGACGGAAAAACTTCCCCTTACATTTCCCGCCCCTACATTTTGGCTTGTTTTGGACAGACTAAAAGAACACCCGGCGGCAGAGGTAGATGTCGCGCTCGTGCCGGTAGATGTCTGGCCCGGCTGTGTGATGGTTAAGGTCTGGTCTCCTATTTTGATCTGGGCGGTCCGCGCCGTGCTTGATGTATTTTGTGAGAAATTGAGAGTAAAGCTGCCGTTTCCTGTTCCCGACTTTGGGGAGGAAGGGGCAAGCGATATCCAGTCGGCTGTTTCTTCAATGCTCCAGGTGCAGGACGGTTTGCTCGTTTTGATGGTTGAACCCAGAGTATACGGCAGGTGGTGAGGGAGTGTCCGATTCAGTTGAGTGAGCGTATAAGTACAGTCGGCATTTTGTCCCGGCTGTGTGATGGTTAAGGTCTGGTCTCCTATTTTGATCTGGGCGGTCCGCG
>CAZDYR010000313.1:2452-3597 GCA_964509625.1 uncultured Smithella sp.
ATACGGCAGGTGGTGAGGGAGTGTCCGATTCAGTTGAGTGAGCGTATAAGTACAGGTTTCAGCCTGCTGGTTGACCCAGACATACTGGCGTCTGAAAGTAATACGCCCCTGTCTTGCCGCATTTCCCGTGTTCGGATTGACCGAAACAGTGAATGTGCCGCTTCCCGTACCTCTTGTAGCGGAAGTCACGTTTATCCAATCTTCTGTGCTGCCTACAACCCAGTTGCAAGTGCTGTCGCTTGCTGTAAAATTAACGGTATAGCTGCCGCCCGTATGTCCCGCCTCGACGATGGCGGGTGACGTTGTGAACGAGCAGGTCTGGGCATTGACGGAAGAAGTCAGGACAGAAATCATCGCCGCCGCAAACATGCCGATGGCGCAAACAAATCCCCCGCTGGAAAATATTTTGCTCATCGTTTATTCTCCTTTCGTCATGAAGAATTTCTGACGTCTGGCTCCAGAATAAGAAACGTGTCGGCGTATGTCAAGGTGATATTGGCCGTAAAAAAATAAAGGGATGCAAGTCAAGAAGCACGGGAAATAATAATGACAATCGTGCTATTTATTTTGCTTCTTTGATTAATTCTGGACAGAGCCCGGTTTTTTTGAGATGAACTTTTAAATGATTCGGCATTGTTCATCGTTTCTTGAAATGGAGTCGCGCATGAAAGATTACGGTATCGGTCTTAAGCGGCAGGGACACATCGCCATCATTACCCTCAACCGGCCGGCAAAACAAAATGCCTTCGATCAGCACATGTGGAATTGTCTGGATGAAGTGACCGCCGAGCTTGCAGCCAGCCTGCCGCGGGTGATCATTCTTACAGGCGCCGGCGACAAGGCTTTCTCGGCCGGATTCGATGTGAACCCGGAGAATCCTTTATTGAAGCCATTATTAGCCGCAATGGAAGGGCATGACAAAGGCCCGGCGTATGATCTTATCCACCGTATCAGAACAAGTGTTGATCGCCTGATCATGCTTCCTGTCCCGATCATTGCCGCCATCAACGGACCGGCTTACGGCGGTGGGGCCGAGATTGCCTGCCGCTGTGACCTGCGGGTCATGGACCCGAGCGCCGTGATCTGTTTTTCCGAGGTGCGGCTCGGCCTCATGCCGGACCAGGGCGGCGTTGTGGGGCTCACCC
>CAZDYR010000314.1:0-3594 GCA_964509625.1 uncultured Smithella sp.
GTCGATCACGGACCCGCCGCCGACCGCCAGCAGAAAATCGATCTTGTTTTTGCGCGCCGCATCCACACACCGCATCAATGTCTCATAGGTGGGATTGGGTTCTATACCAGCAAACTCCGTGACATCAAATCCCTGCAGTGCGGCTTTAACTTCATCAAAGACTCCGTTAAGCTTAATGCTCCCTCCGCCATAGGTGATCAGGACTTTTGAGCCTTTCGGAATTTCCCCCGCGATATCTTTGATTTTCCCCCTGCCAAAAATAATTTTAGTCGGATTATAAAATGTAAAGTTGTTCATACAGGCTCCTTCCTTATTGAATGGTTGATTTTTACTGAGGATAGCCGACCGCCTGGACTAAAACAACATGCTGTTTGTCCCGGAGAGTCATTTTTTTGGCCAGAGCGTCTTTATCGACAAAAGCCCGAACGCCCGTGACTAATCCTTCCGACGCGCAATACAGATAAACATTCTGGGAAATAAAAGCGGAATCCGCGCCGGAATACAAGAGTTTGTTCTCGTCGCTGGTGCCGATTGTCATCCTGGAATAGTCCACGACATAGATCAGCTGCAGCGGTGCGGCCGCGATTGCGCTTCGTGACGGCTGCAGCGCGTGTATGGTTGCCTTGCGCAGATCGGCTTTGAGGACGGGATCGAGCGTATGGGCTTTGGCATTATAAAGGTAGAGCCCTTCTTCCATCGCCACATAGACATCAATTTCCTGCCAGTTTTTTGCTGAAGGCGCCGTGCGTTTGCCGCTGTCCGGACGATTAACGCCCGCTGCCGCCCACAGCAGATTGGAAAGAACTTCCACCGGCAGCTTTTTAGGGCTGAAAGATCGGTCCGTTTTGCGGTCTTTCAGGCATTGCATGAGCGGTTTCCCGCCTTTCATATCCGGCGCGGGCAATTGAATCGGCGCCAGATCAGCGGCAACTGACATGGAAACAAAGCAAAATAACACTGCAAAGATTAATAATATTTTTTTCAGCATGACGACCTCCCTATGTTTCAATACATGTTTGATGACAATGTTTTTAAGACCCATCTTTAAACGTAATTACATCCGCAGCACTGATCCTGAACTTTTCCCGTTTCTCATTGTATTTCCCGGATTAAAAGCCCCGTCGTGGAAACCCGTATTTCAAACTCTGCCGGTTTATCCACGCTGATGAATGCCGCTGATCCGTACTGAGCATCCAGAAGCGGGCTGAGAAACGCGTAACGCTGCCTCAAGTTGAACAGGTTCAACGGCTTATCCGGAGATAAAGCATACAACGTTCGCGGTTTTGATAGTTCATCCTGGATGTCCGCGTAGCGGCCGGAGACCCGGTCGAGTTCGTAGGTTGTGTGCAGCCCTAGAATATTGGCAACCGGTTTCCATTTAAGGATGTGCGCGTCTACATACAGCGCATCGCCGGCCAGCTTATAAGACGTCTCCTTCCCGTCAGAAAATCGAAAATGGGCCATGACCATCTTTTCCGCCAGCGGCTCGGTCGTGACGACTGCCGCGATTTCTTCATTCGTCAGCGCCCGATACCCCTGCGTCGCGACGGCAATCGTGCCGAACAGAGCGGCAAGCGACAGGCACAAAAGCGCGCACAACAAGCGAATCGTCGAACTAATGATTTTCTTTTTTCTTATGGCCATGAAAGTCAGGACAATAAAAAGAAGGCACAAAACGCCGGAACCAATCGTCAAGACCGCAAGTATCTTTTCCATCTCCGCCCTTTCTTTCCAAACATGTTGGATTAACTATCTGATACATCTTACAAAACGGTTATGCGCTTTTTCTATTACCCCGTTTGCATGATACCATTAGAAGAGTAATGATTTGGGCCTCGTTCATTCAAAAACAAATAGGTGTGGTAATATACTGAACTTATAATTTTGTTTCAATGGAAAAGAAGGAAACGCAGTTGAACCGGGATGTCCAGTGAGCGAATATGCCCGAAATGTTATGGATCTTGGCGAAATGGAACATAAGGCAACCAAACTGTTTTGCCGCAGGCGGATCGATGGCTTGCGCGCATTGAGCCATTGCATCACAATTCATCATATGATTTCCTTGACAGACAAATTTAAGTTTTTTATAAAAAACAATGAAACTTATATTCTATCGAAGGCCCGGTTAAAAGCCATAAACAGGAGCATGAAAGATAGAGATGTGGATGTCATTCCGAAAGCGGATTTTGCCCCAGTTTGTATTGCTTATCTTAAGCCTGAGTGCTGCCTATGCCGCCTCTCCCGAAACTCTGGTCCTCGAAAATAAACCCTCCTATGATTTATCCGGCTACATGGAAACCCTGTCTGATCCGACAAACAAGCTTACGGCACAGCAAGCCGCGGATCAAAAAGACTGGACGGGAACGACCCGGGGCCGGGTCCCCAACCTGGGTTTCACACAGGCGGCGATATGGCTTCGCTTTTCACTTGTCAGCCGGGCGGATTCGCCACAGAAATTCTATGTCTCTTTTGAATATCCGGTAACCCAGTCGGTCATTTTCTTCACCAAAGACCGGCAAGGCGTTTTCCATGAGGAACGCTCAGGAAGCAGTATTCCGGCGTCCGCAAACGTCCTCCCCGACCGGCATTTCGTTTTTCCCGTCACGATGAACCCGGGTGAGACAAAGACGGTTTATCTGTGTGTGCAATCCGCGGCCCGGATGATCCTTCCCGTGCGCGTGCTGTCCGATCAGGCCCTTTTGAGCAAAACCATCCGGGATTATACGATTTATGGAGTCCTTTCGGGACTGCTGGCGCTGGTCATGCTGTATTTCGTTGCCGTGGGCTCCTTTTTGTATAAAGGGACACCGATCTGGCTGGCTCTCTACAGTGTCTTCTTCGGCCTGCACACGGCTATAAGAGGCGGTTTCCTTCGGATGATACTGCCGGATTCAATGTTGGGAATCATGAGTCCGATTCAGCTTGTGGTGATTGCCGGGCTCTTCTTCACCGGAGCAAAATTTTTCCGCTTATTTTTGTCTCTCAAAAGCAACTCCGTGACACTTGATCGGATCATGATATTTTTTCAGTACCTGAGCCTTACTTTCATCATCCTTCCCCTGTTCCCGAACCCGATCATTATCGGGGTGTCCCTTGTGCTGATCGTTGTTAATCCCATTTTCTCCATCTGCCTGGCTTTCTATTTCTGGCGTAAGGGGGTTTCAAACGCGGGCCTGTTCGCTGTAGGCTGGATTGTTGCGCACTCAGTCGCTGTCTATGACTTTTTCCGGATCAACGGGGCGATTCCTTATCAACCGCTCGGCGAATGGCCGATTCCGTTCTCCCTCTTTATCGCTCTGCTCTTTTTATCGATGGCCCTGATCCGCCGTAATGCCGCTGACCACCTTATGGCGGAGACCGACCCGCTCACGCGCCTGGCCAACCGGAGAAAATTTGACGAAGCGTTCAATGAAGAATGGAACCGCTGTCAGCGGCTGGGTTCGCCCCTGTCTCTCATCATGGCGGATGTCGATCATTTTAAAGAATACAATGACACGCATGGCCATAAGGCAGGTGATCTGTGCCTTTGCCGGATCGCCGAGATTCTGCAAAACCATACCAGGAGGACAGGAGAGCTGGCCGCACGCTACGGTG
>CAZDYR010000315.1:0-3593 GCA_964509625.1 uncultured Smithella sp.
CGGCATGAGACTGGAATGTCCGGTCCGCGTGACGAAAGACGGCGGCGAGATGCTCTGCAAAAGACCGCTGGAGCTGACGGTGCTTGACGTTTAGTGCCAATGAATCCTGTTTGCGATTTGGAAACTATTTACCGGGCAGGTGTTGCCGAAGTTGATCCGGCAGGCCTTATTTTATCCCGGCTGAAAAAAGACGGACGGACGCTGGTAGTCCGCGGCCAGGACACGGATACGGCAGAAGACCTTTCCGGCTATAAACAAATTGTCGTTCTGGGCGTCGGGAAGGCATCCGCCCGCATGGCATCAGCCATGGAGAACATTCTTGCGGATGAACTCTCGCAGGGATTTATCCTCACAAAATATGGTCACAGCCTTCCCCTTCGGAAAATGGACGTGATGGAGGCGGGCCACCCCGTCCCCGATGAAAACAGCCTCAAAGGGGCAGGCGTCATCACCCGGCTGGCCGGTGCGGCGGATGTTGACACGCTCATCATCAATCTTGTCTCCGGCGGAGGCTCATCCCTGCTGTGCCTGCCCGCAGACGGAATCCGTCTGGAAGACAAGCAACAGACGACGAGGGCTTTGCTTGCCTCCGGCGCGGCAATTGATGAAATGAACTGTGTCCGAAAGCATCTTTCAAGGATCAAAGGCGGAGGCCTGGCCAAAATCGCCTTCCCGGCAAGACTTCTCACCCTGATTTTATCGGATGTGCTTGGCGACAGACTCGATACCATTGCGTCGGGCATGACGGTCCCGGACCCTACGACATTTCAGGACGCCCTGTCGGTTGTTCGGAAATACACGCTTGAAGGCGGGCTGCCGCCCTCTGTGATCAACCATCTGCTTCGGGGAGCCAAAGGAGATGTTCCCGAAACCCCCAAAGCGGACAATCCTGCATTTAGCAATTCCGTCAATATTCTTCTGGGAAACAACACGCTTGCCTGCAACGCGGCGTGCCGGGCCGCGCGGGAGCTGGGGTATGATGCGCGTATTCTCGCTACGACGCTGGCGGGCCAAGCCTCGGAGGCGGGAGGTTCTTTTGCACAGCTTGCCTACAATATTGCCTCTGGCCGATCAGGACATGCAAAACCTGTCGCTCTCATCGCCGGGGGTGAGACAACCGTGACCGTCAGGGGCAAAGGGAAAGGCGGAAGAAACCAGCAGATGGCTCTGGCTTTTGCCGGCGAGCTGCACAGGATTATGCCTGCCGCCCGGAATATCTTCTTTCTATCCGCAGGCACGGACGGAAGCGACGGTCCCACCGATGCGGCTGGCGCCTTTGTTACCCCGGAACTCATGGAGCGGATGAAAGAACTCGCAGGAAGAGCCGAGTCCTGCCTTGCCGACAACGACGCCTATCCCTTCTTCCAGGAGACGGGCTGTCTTTTCAGGACCGGTCCGACCTATACGAATGTGTGTGATATTCAGATCCTCACCGTGATATAAATGACTATAAAGAATTTATGGACAATCCGGCTGAAAAGATGGATGAAAGATGAGATATTTTAAATCTTCGTTGGGGTGACATTATGACGCAGGCGCAAAGGCAGGAACTATTCATCACTCAGGACACGGGCGCTGCGAAATTAAGGATGACATGCCTTGCGGTCGTTATCCTTATTGCGGCCTTGGCCGGTTGCGCCACAATTGCCCCCGCTCCCCTGGATGTGCTGACCTACAACCATCCCGACAAAACGGCGACCCATGAGAGGATGTTTGTTTTTCTGCGCGGCCTCGGAGGCGGTCATCAGTGCTTCGAAGAAGAAGGGTTGGTTGCGGATGTCTGGGCGTGCGGGCTGCCCTTTGATATGGCTGCGCCCAACGCTCATCTGGGTTACTATATGGACCGCAGTCTGATCAACCGCCTCAAAGAGGATGTGATCGATCCCGCCAGGGCCAGGGGGGTTCAAAAAATATGGCTGGTCGGCGTCTCCATGGGCGGTCTCGGAGCCATGCTTTACCTTCTGGAACACCCCGGGGATGTGGCCGGTGTCTACCTGATGGCGCCTTTTCTCGGTCCGCAATCCATCCTGGCAGAAATTGAAGACGCCGGAGGCGTGCGCAAGTGGGAACCGGGGCCCTATGAGGCTTTTGACGACTGGCCCAGAATGCTGTGGCACTGGATTAAAACAACCATTGCGGACCATCCGGATAAAAACATTTATCTGGGATACGGAGCGGATGATCATTACATGCTCGGCGCGCAACTGCTGGCCCCGCTGCTGCCGCCAAATCGCATCTACGCCATTGACGGCGGCCACGACTACGAGACATTTAAGACCCTGTGGAAACTATTTCTGACCAATGACGCCGTGCTGAGAAACTAATCTCCGCCATTCCTGTCCAATATGAGACTGCCCGCTTGTGCTTCCTGTTCATCAAAAAGAAGCGTGCATGGCTTATGATCCCTGCGAGCTCACCGTAATGTTATTCCATGCCGGTTCGTCATCCTTTTCTTATTTCATTGTTGCGAAGGTCTGAAAGCAGGTTATGTGATATCCGGCGGGGGAGGGGGAGCACAGAAGCGTTTATTTTTGTATTCTTTGCCATCCAGGGGTGAGGAGCATATACCCCTGGATGGCAATTGACTTACAATCAAGATACATCAATTTAGAATACAAACATACTTTTTCTTGCCCTGTGGAAGGTTTAATCCTTCCTGGTTTCCCACTAAAGTATATTTCTGCCTTCCAAATTTTATTGCCCGTTTGTGTGAAGGCATGTAAATATCGAGATTACCACGATTCCTGCGACTTGTCCGATCTTTGACTACAAAGGTTCCCATATCGCTTATTTTGATTTTGGTCCCCATTTTAAGCCCTTTTTGTTCCAGGTCACGTGAAACGGCCACAATCCCGGGTCTGACGATCTCTCCGGAAGCGGTCTTGCCTTTATTGTGGTAACACTCCTTCAATGTGTATGCCGTTACAGAAATCTTCATTTCTTCCGCCCATACACTGGCGGATGAAATACCCAGAATACAAATTCCTAAAAGCACAACTCTTGCTACTAATAGGTTTATTCTTGTCATAATACCTCCTTGTGTTGAGAAGAGTAAAACTGCTCTTCTGCACAGATTGGGTTATGGCTACCTTTGCCTACCCGTAGCTCCTCTATGTTAACACTCTAAGAAGAGTGGAATATGCCGATTCTTTTTCATTATCTCATGCTGAACTGCGGTCGGGGTAAAATACAGGGAAATGCAGAGTATTGATAAGAACCTTATTTCATGGTGCCACTGTATATGCAAGTCGTTCGTTGCTGTCAATGATTTCTTTTCCACACACAAGGCTTTACAAAAATCTTTTTATTGATTTCATAATGTTACGGTTGGCCTGAATCATTACGGCGGCAGGAGGACACAGGGTCCCGATGCGCGGATTCCCGGTTGTCATATCGATCAACCGGTGATATCTTGCCGTCATCATTACAAAGATTATTTCACTTCGTTTCGGAATAACATGAATAACCTGTGAGGGCGGTGCACAATGGCCGAGAGCAACATACAGAAATGGCTCAATGTCCGAAAGGCGCTGACGCCCAAGAACGCTTTTTTCCTCCTTCAAAAGATGCTAAACTCCCCCATATCTTTGGGG
>CAZDYR010000316.1:0-3592 GCA_964509625.1 uncultured Smithella sp.
CGCCGTGGATGGCGACGCCTTTTCTTTTTCAGCCTTTTCTACCGGGGAAGTTTTCGGGTCCCCGGACACGGTTTGCGGATTTTCCGCCGGCGATGAAACCGGCGGCCTGCCGATGACCATCTCTCCTTTGGAATCAGCCGCGGCGGCGGCGGATTTTTCCTTTACCGGCGGCCGGGATATGGTTTTGCCGGACTGGCCGTCGTCGATTCGCGCGGCAAATCCCGGCAACGTGAGACCGATCACCAGCAAGGCCACCCCCACAAACCGCCATACCCGTATTTTTATAGGATGATGAAAGACTGTCATATCAATTACCCTCTGTCCCTACCAATTGATTGAATTCAGGCAGAGTTGCCAGAATTTTAAAATCATGATCCTGGACGGCCCACTGCCTCACTTCCGGGTTCAGATCGATCGCGTTCTTCAAATAATTCAGACTTTGTTTTTTATCATTTTTCCGGGCGTAAAGACAGGCCAGATTATAATGCGCATCAACATAATCATGCCGGACATTCAGCGCTTTTTGAAAACTCCCGACGGCCTGTTTATACATTTTCCGGTTCATCCAGATCACGCCCAGATTGTTTAAAGCGGAAACATGACGCGGATCTGTTTTGACAACCTCTTGATAAAGCGCCTCCGCTTCTTTCAATCTGCCTTCGCGATGGCTCTTCAGCGCCCGCTCATAAAGAACTTTGGAATTCGCCGGCGCGGGGCTTACGGCTTCTTTCTTCTTCGCGCCGATCCCGGCATCCTGTTCTTCTTTTTTAGCTTCTGCGGTCGGACGATCATTTGCCGCCGGTGCCGGTTGAACCTCCACTGGTGACTTAGAGGCGACATCGGCTGATGCTCCGCCCGGAACGGCTGACGCCTCCGTTGTCACGCCGGATGGGGTCATTTCGGCGACCTCAGCCGGTGAAGACGGAACGGCCGGGACAGGCGGAACCTGCACAACCGCGACCCGCCGACGGCTTTCCCTGTTCACATCCTGCCACCACCAGGCGGCAATCCCGATAACGGCAATGCAAACAACAGCCGTGACGCCGATGATCAGAGGGAACCGGCTTTGCCTTGCCTGAGGCCTTTTCTCTCCGTCAAAAATCATATCACTGCAGGACGCGTAATCAGAGCCTTTTTCTCTTTGCACCTTGCGTAACGCGTCATTTATGTAACTCATAATTTCCCTCCGGTCAAGCCATTCCGGTAATGATCAGCCTGCTTTACGTCGCCATAGTCTTCGGATGCCGCCCGTGGTTTTTTGAAAATAGTCATTCCCGATGTCTCTCGCGGCATGGCGGACAGTCCAGTGGTTGATACCCGAGACGCTTTTGGTGTAAGCAATCAGAAGCGCCCGGTCGCACAAAGCGTTGATCCGGCGAGGGATCCCTTCGGAAAAATGATAAACCTGATTGTAGGCGCTTTTGGTAAACCGGATCTTTCCGGGACCGCCGGCAACGCGCAGCCGGTGATTAATGTAACCGACGACATCATCCGGCGTGAGCGGCTTTAAGTCGCAGCGGACGGTGATTCTTTCATTCAGTTGCCTGAGAACCGGCAGTGCCAGAGTGGTCCTGAGTTCCGGCTGGCCGATTAAAATGATCTGCAATAGTTTTTCTCCGTCGGTTTCCAGATTGGAAAGCATCCGAATCTGTTCCAGAACACCGTGCGAAAGATTCTGCGCTTCATCAATCAGCAGGACGGCGTATTTGCCGTTCATGTATGTTTTAAGCAGAAAACTGTTGATCGCGTCGATCAGCTTCTTCTTGGAGGAAAACTCCGGGGTCACACGAATGCCGAACTCGGCAGCAATCGTCTCCAGAAGCTCCAGCTCGGAAATCGCGGTATTAAAGATCAGGGCGGTTTCCACCGAATCGTCCAGCAGGTGGTTCATCAGGGTCCGGCAAACCGTTGTCTTCCCCATGCCGATTTCGCCGGAGATCAGGACAAACCCCTTCTTCTCCTGAATGCCGTAAATCAGATAATTCAACGCGTCGCGATGCTGTTCGCTCAGATATAGATAGGCGGGCTCAGGTGATAGTTTAAACGGATTTTCCCTTAATCCAAAATACGCAGCATACATGGTTTCTCGTCTCCCGGAACCGGCTTTCAGTGAAAAGAATAGTTAAGGGTCTCGTTCCTGCCGTTACGCATAACGTTGACGGATATACTTCCGCCGGCCTGCATGACATTGACCATCTGAAAAATATCATCGGCGCTGTTGAGCTTTTTATCATTCACATCCATAACGACATCCCCGTTTTTAAGTCCCAGACGTTCATAGAGACTTCCCGGCACAATATTGGAAATAATAAATCCCTGCTGGGCCCCTTCTGTAATATAAGGTCTGACAACCGCCTGACTCATAATGGATTTCAGGTCGCCCATGTTTTGCATCACTTCCTGCCTGCTGATGGCGATATTGTTTCCCGACCCGGTCAATCGACCCAGGGAGGCCCCTTCGGCGGTTTCCTTGATTTTCATCACCAGGTCCCGTCCATCGCTGTTCAACACAGCCGTGTTGCGCGTCACCCGCACCAGCCGGGCCGATCCGATCATGTCGCCGATGCGGTAGAGCTTCTGTTTGCCCTTGCCTCTTTCTTCGACAATCGCATATCCCGCATTTTCATCCACCGCGATCGTCCCTTTCAAATCAAAGGCGGTGTACTCTTCCGTAGGAAGCAGGGGGCCCGCGCTTTTATCGGCAATCGCGTTCAACGTTGTCTGAAAGATGTTGCGCTCTGTGATGACGCTGTACCGCTCGAGGGGCTGCCTCAGTCCCGTCTGCGGCAAAGCGGCGGTGATTCGATCTTTCCCGGATTCCTTTCGGGCCACCATCTGAAGACTGATGATTTTATAAAAAATATCCACCGCAAGAAATGACAAAATCGTAACCGCGACGACCGCGAGCAGAAGCTGCACCGTCTTCATCGACATCGAAAAGCCGGCCGGCAGGTCCGCCAACCGATCGGTCACGCTTTTAATCATCTGCTCGAGTTTTGTCCACATATCTCATGCCTGCTGACGGAATGGATTTTCCATCCTTACATATAGCGAAATAGCGGGCTGGCCAGTGTTCCGCCAACCGTAATATTCATCTTAACTTTATTCTTGCCGGCAATTTCCAGAGTGCCTTTCAGATTCAACCGGCTCATTTGAGCCGGATCGGCCAGTTGGACATCGCCGTTTAAGAAGCAGTTCATCTGTTGCCCGTAAATCTCCAGCTTTTCAACCGTGACATTTCCATTTTTCAACTGCGCCTGAATTTCGCCGCGGTCAAACTCCAGACGGGTCACCCCCAAAAACGGCTCCGGCAAAGGATAAGCCCCCTGGCTCAGATACAGGGATAATTTTCCGGATGGTTGATTGCCGCCCCCGTCACCCGCTGCGTAAAACATAGATCCCCTGACTTTGCCGGTCATCCCTTTAAACAGGGGCAGGCCGCGACCGCCGTATTCGGCCAGATCAATCCCCTGAAAACTGATTTGGCCATCCGAAAACGGATAGGCCCCGGCCCGGGGCGTGAAACCGGCGCGGCCGCTGAACTTGCCGTTGTAGGCTTTACCCTTAAAGCGGACATGCCGGTGCTTTTGGA
>CAZDYR010000317.1:0-3590 GCA_964509625.1 uncultured Smithella sp.
GTCTCCACACCGATATAGGCCTTGGTCAAGCCGGCCGCCCTCAGCGCGGCAAGCTCAGCCGGCGATTTGGAAAGCGTGCTTTGCGGCCCCACATAGCTGCCGACATGGCGAAGCGAAGGAAAAGTTGAATAAAGCCTGGCGAGAATGGTCAGCAGAGTATCCGTCTCCATGGCAATCGCGTCGCCGTCGCACAGGAATACTTTTTCAAGATCGCCGTAGTAGTCTCCGGCCATCCGGATATCTTCCAGGATCTCGTCCGTACTGCGCACGCGGTATTTCGCGTCGTTGTACATCCCGCAAAATGTGCATTGATTATGGGAACAGCCGATGGTGCACTGAAGCAGGTAGCTGTTGGCCTCGCTGAAGGGCCGGAAAATATTACCTTCGTATCTCAAAACATTTTACCTTTTACTTTTCCGGTTCAAAATCAAATCACCTGTCAGGGAACGACTGGTTGACCTCATGTGCCCTGCGAGCTATCAGCTACGAGCTCCGATCTGCGAGTCGCGAGCTAAAGCAGGCGCTCCGCGCCGGAGATGACCACCGTTGTTTTGATGGCGCTTTGCGGAACCGGGGTAAAAATGATCATAAAAGGAATCCGCCCGTTGGGAATCACCCGCTCATTGTTATTGTCCCGACCTTCCGGCAAAGACAGTCTCTTGAGAAGTTCCTCTTCGTTCATGTTGGTCAGTTCATCATCCGTCAGAATATTCCCCGCGTAACAGACCTGGCTGTCCAGAACGACCGAATAGGCGTCCAGAAGTTCGGCCTTGACTCTGATTCGGGCAATGGAAAAATCAGCCTGATTAACGGCGGTCCCTTCCACAATCCGGATATTGCCAAGCATGTAATTATTAATGACCCGCTGCTGAACATCCTGAATTTTGACCTGGGCGACAACAGACTGTCCGTCTGCCTGCTGGGAAACGCCGGTAAACATCTTTGTCAAACGCCTGCCCTGCTCGGGAAAAACAACAAAATAGAGAATGGCCGGTATTACGGCAATGACCAGAACGGCCCAGGCCGCGGCTATCCAGAACCTGTTTTTCTTCCGTACGGGGGGCGCCGGCATTTCCTCAAAGGCTTCTTGATCCGGCCCCGCTTCATCCGGATATTCAGGCTCCGGAGCAACCTCGATGTCGTCAAGGCTCATCCCTTCGCTTTTGGGCAGATTGAACTCCGGTTCCCGTTCATTGCCGGCGGTATTTTCATCCGTCATGACGTCCTGAAGAAAGCTTTTTACATCTTCATCCGAATCGGCCCGTTCACGCGCAACACCGGCCGCTTCAAAGGACAGCCGTCCGGTGGTTTTTTCCAAAGAAGGCTCCTGGGAAAAAACGGGCGACGCCTGCGGCAAAACATCCGGTTTGTTTTGTTTGGACGGATTATCCTGAAAGAAAACATGCTGGCAGCGGCTGCAGCGCATCCACATACCGTCACTGTCCATCAGGGCCTCATCAAAACGGAATTTCGTCCGGCATTGTTTGCATTGTATAATCATTTGTTTTCTCCTTTTCCCTGATCCGGTTCAGATTGAATCACATAGACATCAGGCAAAAAGCGATATTGTTCTCCGAAATCCAAACCATAGCCGACGATAAAACCGTCATCCATGGCGAAACCGACATAATCCGCTTCAAACAAAACCTTTCTTCGTTTCCGCTTGTCCAGAAACGTACAGACTTTGACGGATTTCGGATTTCTGCTTTTTAAAGTCTCAACGATATGTTTCAGCGTCAAACCAGTGTCGACAATATCTTCAACAATAAGGACATCGCGGTTTTCAACGGCCAACTCCACATCCTTGGTAATAACGATTTGGCCCGAACTTTCCGATCCGGCCCCGTAACTTGCCGCTCTCATAAAATCCGTCTGGCAGGGTATAGACATTGCCCGCACCAGGTCGGCCATAAAAATGAAAGCCCCTTTGAGAACACCGATCATCAGGATGTCGCGCCCGGCATAGTCCCGGGAAATCTCATCAGCCAATGCCTGGACACGCGCGGCTATTTCAGACCGGCTTATGAAAATTTCCTTTGATAATCCGGACATATCCGGACACTCCTTCCGACCGCACAGTTAATGGCGGATATTACTCAAGTTTTCTTCTGTCTGTCAATAGAAATCAAAAGAGGTCGCGATACCGTGATACAAAGTTTTCTATATTGGTCCAGATCATATTCTCCGCCGCCGTGAGTTCATCCGCATCATGAAATTCCGACGACAGGCTGAGTAATATGGCATTGAGCGGTGAAATTTCCCTGCCGAATTTTTCATAGTCGATGTGACTGATCATATACTGCGATCCGTCAAAATAATATTTGCCCAGCCGGTTGGCCTCCGCTGAACGGAAAGGCCACGTTGTCTTCCAGTTAAAATATTCCAGCGCCGGATCCTTCAGCGCTTGTTCATCAAACACGTCCGGTTTGAGCTCCTGTCCGATCCGGTCGGCAATCAAACGAAAATACGTGACGACCAGATCGATGTCCGTCAGACACAAACCGTAAAGATACCAGTCGTCGATAATTTTCAGCAGAATCAGCTGCTGGGAACGCGGGATAAAGTGATGGCTCGGGCATATATGCCCGGCGCAGACTTCCCGACCGTAAAAGGACCCCGTCCGCATATCGATGCCGCCGTTCTGCATCGGGTGCACAAGGCAGCCGACTTTTTTTTCGTCAGGATCCAGGAAGCCCAGATACTCGCAGCAGTAAATCACTTCATATCTTTTTCTGAAATCTTCAACGGCAAAGGTCGCCTCAGCGTAGCGCGGAATATCATCCGGCCCTTTGACCAGTTCGCGAAAGCGTTTTGTGCGGGCGGAAAGTCTTTTTGTCAGCGCCTCGCGGGAACTGTCCACGTAATTATACAGACCACAGCAGGCACCGCAGGATTTTTGCGCATCCGGTTGACACAACACCATTATTTCCGAAGATGTTGACATGGGCCGCTTTATAGAAGGATTGACGTTGCAGGTCAAGAATAAAAATGTTAAGCACGCCCTGATAAAATAAAAAAGCAGGAAACAAACAATCGATGGCATTAATTGAAACAATCGATTTACCCAACGGTCTCACGCTGACGATCACTGATTCATCCCGGCGCATCGCCGCGGACACCGTGAAAGTTGAATTGACCTTTCAGGTAAAAGTTGACGTTCAGGAATCTTATTTCGCGTCATCCGCTGACTATTTACAACTGAAAAGTATTTTTGGCGACGTACTGACTTACGAACACAAAGCGGAGCGATCGTTTGTTTCGGATCAGGACGAATCCGCCGTCCGCACCGAGCTTACGGAAACTTTTAAGAATAACTCTCTTGGTTATCTTTCATCCCCGAATTTCGCAAGGAAAATGGCTCTGTCTTTACTCAGAGACATCAAACTCAATCCTTTTAAGTACAAGGTTTCCCCCTACCCGGAACGGACGGAATAATCAAAACGGAAAGTTCATCATGACCCAGGACATACTCGACGAGCTGTTAGCCGGCGCTGAAAAGCCCAGCCGCTACATCGGCGCGGAAGTTAATTCCATTCACAAGGCAAAGCCCGATGTGCGCTTTTTGCTGGCCTTTCCCGACACCTATGAAG
>CAZDYR010000318.1:0-3581 GCA_964509625.1 uncultured Smithella sp.
AACTCGTTAAATAAATTATTTCATTCGTATTAACAATTAGATACATAAACTTCAACGATAGAAATGCCGTCATGATATATGAAAAAAACAGCCTCATTGTAGCTTCTTGATGGTTTTTAACACCATTCTTATTTAAAATGACCGGTTGTTTAAATCCCACGGATAGTGGCATTCTTATTGCTTTGTATTACATTGAAAGCTGCGCCAACGGAGCGCAGTAAAATTGTAAAATGCAGACCTGAAAACGGAGAATGAATCAAAATGAATCCACCTACAGAACAATTAGAGCCCTTCAGACCAAAGGGAACAATGCAGAGTAAAACGGGGCTTCCGCAATCCAATTCGCACGTCAACCTTAACAACGCTTTAAACAGTCTCACCGTTGTTTTGAAGAATCTTGAATCCAAAGTCAAAGAAGCTGAAACATCTTCCAATAAACTCGGACAGATACTGGTTGCGAAAAAAATTATTACGGTGTCCGATTTAAGTGAAGCCATGGAGAGGAAAAAACTGGAACCGCACAAATATCTGGGACAAATTCTGTGTGAAATGGGTTTTCCCCAGTCCATCATTATGAAAAACATTTACTTCAGCAACAAAAGAAAAAAACTGGGTGAAATCCTTGTGGAATTAAATATTATTACCGCCCAGCAGCTTGAGGATGTTCTCCTGCAGCAGGAGAATCAAAAAAACTGCGGCCTGCACAAATATCTGGGTGCGCTTTTGGCTAAAAACAAAGTGATCAGTGAGGAGAATTATATCAGAGCGCTTTCGGCGCACTTCAGCATGCCTGTTGTTTCTTTGAAAGATTTCAAGGTGTTTCCAACCCTGCAAAAAGCTATCGGTGAGCAGTACGCTTTAAGGAATCGCATTGTGGTTTTAAGCAACAGTCCTGAGAAAGTAGGAGTGGCCATAGCTGAGCCGCATATATCGGTTTTTGAATACCTTGAAAAAGCCATGCCAAAAGGTAAATACATCCTGTTTTGTCTTGCCAGAGCTTCGGAAATAGAAAACTGTCTCGATGACACATACGATCCTTTTTCCTATGTACTGGATTAATGCCGGTGTGTCCGAAAAGCCTGCACACAGAAGCGGTCATTTCAGGAAATGAACATGTGATGGAAGACCCTGTTAATGCTGACAGGGCGTTAATGAGGTTGACGTTTCAATCCCGCTTAAGCGGGACGCGTGTTGATTCTCCGCAGCTTGCTTCGATATAATAACTTTTCGTGCATACCTCGGCAGCTTGCTGCGAGGTGGTTGATTATTCGTGTTTGGTAAAAACCTGCAAGGATCGCGATTGTGTACCGGCTGACTGCGGCAGGTGCAGTCTCAGGTTGTTTTGGTTGAAACAGGAGAAGCATTGATACGGAAGCAGGGGATGGCTTGAGTTTCAAGCGATCCCCTGCCTATGCGTTAGTGAAACACCATTATTTTGAATCTATAACCGATCGCCCATGGCCCATTGCCAATAGCCTCATCGCCCGCAACCGATTACCCGATATTTATTTACATTTTCATTCCACCGTCGCAGAAGATGATCTGGCCGGTTATGAACGAGCTTTCATCGGATGCCAGAAACAATGCCAGGTTGGCAATATCGCGGGGCGATCCCTTGCGGTTCATCGGAACAAGATAGGGCAGCATGGCGTCCATCTGCTTGATGGTTTCGGGCGGCATGTTCTTCATCATGTCCGTCCAGATCATGCCCGGAGCGATGGCGTTGACATTAATTCCCTTGGCGCCCAGCTCTTTGGCCGCGGTTTTGGTCATGCCGATGACGCCGGCTTTCGTGGCGGAATAGTTCAACTGGCCCGCATTGCCCAGCGCGCTGGTGGATGAAATGTTGATGATCTTGCCGTATCCTTTTTCGCGCATATGGCGGGCGGCGCACTGAATTCCGTAAAACACACCGGTCAGGTTGACGTCGATGACGGCGTTCCACTGATCATCGGTCATCTTGTGCAGAATGGAGTCCCGGGTGATTCCCGCGTTGTTGATGATAATGTCCAGCGTGCCGAATTCCTTGACCGCCGTATCCACCATTTTCTGCACGGTCGCGCGATCGGATACGGAGCCCAGCACGGCAACCGCCTGGCCGCCTTTGGCTTTGACCTGGTTCACCACATTGGCCGCGTCCGCTTCGTTCACATCATTGATGACGATTTTTGCGCCTTCTTCGGCAAAACGCAAAACAATGCCTTCGCCGATGCCGCGGCCCGATCCCGTTACAATTGCTACTTTGTCTTTAAGTCTCATGTTTTTCTCCTTCTTGTTAAAATTAATGTCCTGTCCATTTCAAAGGATAACGACCCGGAAGTTCCGGCATTTGCCGATGACTGCTTAGCCGGCGGGGTTAGCCAAAGAAAACGGCCGGGCATGTTTATTTCCGGCATGCACCCAGATATGTTCCTTTCATCGAGCTTGTCATCTGCAGTTCGGGCTGGCCTTTTATTTTAAAGCGGGTGGTCGCCGTGCCATTCATGGTGTTGTCCGCATAAGTATTTTGGCCCGTCGTATGCATCACACCTTCTTTGCTTTTACATTCGGTGGCGTAAGAGATGGTGTTGCCGATGACCTTCTGACTGGTCGTTTTACAGTCAAAATTTTTGTCCTGGTTTTTCGGGACAGGATCGTTCTTATCCAGGCATTGGCGGAATGTGGCGGGCGGCATCTGCTGCGGTACCCCCTTAATCTGCACCTGTGTCGTGATTTCCCACAAACCGTCTTTCAGCTGCGCGAAAACAGCGGACGCCGTCATTACAAAGGACACGGCCATTAAGATCATTCCAATCTTCTTCAGCATCATATTCTCCTTTCCTAAGGGTCAACCAATTTTGATCAAGCGTCTCGCAGCAAGCCGGGGAAAATCAACCCTTGTCGCGCTTAAGCGGGACCTGGATGCGATAGGCATGATATCCATATCGGGGAATGATATCATTCAACGGTTCTTTTGCGGATCATTTCCCTGCACAGCGACAGATAGTCTTCCGCGCCGTGGCTTTTGGGGGCATATTCGAAAATGGACTGGCCGAAACTGGGGGCTTCCGCCACCGCGATATTTTCGCGGATGACGGATTTGAATACCCTCTCGCCGAAACGTTCGCGCACTTTGTCCATGATGGCATTATTGAGTCTTTTCCGGGCGTCATAACGTGTGGGGATGACCCGATAAGAGGGACCCTCCTTATTATATTTCTTTTTAACTTCCTCAATCAGGGTCAGAAGCCTGCTCATACCTTTTAGGGCGAGAAATTCCATCTGCAGAGGGATGAAGACTTCCCGGCAGGCAACCAGCGCGTTAACGGTCAAGAGTCCCGCCGCCGGCGGACAGTCAATGATCACATACTGAACGTCGGACACGGCTGACAAGCGGTTTTTCAAAATCATTTCCTTTCTGGGAAGCGCGGCCATTTCCGTTTCCAGCCGCGCCAGTTGAAGATTGGCGGGCAGCACTTTCATGCCTTTGATTTCCATCACCGCGTCGGAAATGGGCGTTGCCGCTTTCATGACTGAATAAATCGTGCCTTTCAGATCGTGGGCGTCCAGCCCCAGAGAATAGGTCAGATGCGCCTGCGGAT
>CAZDYR010000319.1:0-3576 GCA_964509625.1 uncultured Smithella sp.
CCCATAAATTTCCTTTGAAGTGCGAATAAACAGGCTCCCCGATCTTCGCGAGCAGGTGGTAGGGATGGAATGTGATGAATCCAAGAAGATCGGCGACAAATAAATTATGCCCGTCCAAATAGGAACGCGGACCGGTTTGAAGAAACATCGGCACAATCATCGGTGAAAGAATCAAGAAAACAGAGATTGTCATCAGCATGACGGGTATGAGCATTTCCCGCCAGAGCAGAGACCTTTTTTTCACCGCATGAAACACATAGTAAAAAACGACAAAATAACCGATATAGAAAAGATAATACCAGCAGGACAGCGCGCTTAAAGCCCAAAGCACAGCGGACAGGGCCGCAAGGGATGTCTTTTTTTCACGCATGTATCTGATGAAGCAGTAAACAAAAAACGGAACGAAGCTTATGGCCCCGACGTGCATGTGATGCAAGGTGTGCGCGACATGAAACGGGCTGAAGCCGAAGATAAAACCGCTGATGAGAGCCAGCGTTTCATTTTTAACAAAAAGCCGCGTCAGATAGTAGGCGCCCATCGCGCCGAAAAGAAACGAGATCAGCAGAAAGAAGTTGTGAAGAAAAATCAGAGTACCGGCGTCGGTTCCCAGGCCCAAGACATGGCGCACAAGATACATGGCGGCCAGATTCGGAAACGAGAAGGGATGATACAGAAGAGACATGCCCTGGGGATAAAACAGATGGTTTGTGTAAAAGAAACCGGACGGGTCGGTGTCGAGCTTTGTCTGACTGTACCATGTGCTCCAGAGTTCGTGCATGTTGTCTTCCGGCGGCCCGATGAGCGCCGTGGAAAAAGAACCGAAATACCCATGAAAAAAAATAACGATGATGATCAGATATATAAGACCGGCCACCAGACTTCTTGACAAACCCTTCATAAAAAGATTCCCTCTGATGATTGGACGAATCTGTCATAACAGCAAGTTGTTTTTAGAAAGCAGACTGTTTTTCCTGCGCGGGATCGATGCTCAATTCGGCAGATCCATAACAGCGCATCAGGCCTTCCGTGACGCCAAACGGATCATAACCGAGGTCCGCGCGGGCCTCCGTGTTATCGGAAGCGGCTTCATGTTCCATCCGGCTGATCGCGTATCTTGTCAGCAAAGGGTTTTTCATCGTCCGTTCCATGAAAAAAGCCGCGAGGCGGCAGACCGGAAGGGGTAAGAAAATAAACGGTTTGGAAATTCCTTCGCATTTGAGCATCAGGCGGGCCAGGTCACGCATTTTAATTTCTTCACCACCGCTGAAATTGTATGTCTTGTTGTAGGCCTTTTCGTTCCCGACAATCGATAGAAGCCCCGCCACGACGTCATCGGCGAGAACCGGATTCTTTCTGGCTTCACCGCGGCCGATGAAAGGCACCACGGGAAATTTTTTCAGGCCGGCCATAAACATCATAAATTCCTGACCTTCCCCTTTCCCATAGGTCAGCGTGGGGCGGACAATTGTATGGCGCATTTTTGTCTGAGCTTTCACAATACCTTCGGCTTGTTTTTTGGATCGGGCATAATCAGAACCTTCCGGAAAAGTTGCCGAAACCGATGAAATATAGATAAAGTGCTCCACACCCGTGCGCACAGCGCCATCAACCACGTTTCGCGTTCCTTCAACATTAATACGCCGGAGAACTTCCGCATCATCATGAATAATGACCGCGGCCAGATGATAGACTGTTTTCACGCCTTGAAAAATGCCGTCAAGTGACGCGGCGTCGGTAATATCGCCCACGACAACTTCGCATCCCGCGCCTTCCAAACGCGCCAGGCAGGGATCGTCGGGCAGGATAAGCGCCCTGACCTGATGACCCCGCTCAACAAGACCTTTGACCAGGCGCGAGCCCATGACACCGGCGCCTCCCGTGACCAGAATCATTTTCCGGCTCCTTTTCCCAGCAGTTCATGATAATAGCCCCGACGGTACTTGAGTACGACAGCCAGAACATCAAAACCATATTTAAACGAATTGAGGTGAGATTTTTCTCCGGCGTAAATGGTCGGTATGGCAATCTCCCGTATCGGAAGGCCCAGAATTTTCGTACAGACAATCATGTCCAGATCAAAGTCAAAAGAGTTGCTCAAACGATCGAAAGGCACCCTGAGAAGCAGTTTCCGCGAATAAGCCATATAGCCGCTGTGATACTCCGCCAGTCGAATGCCGAAAGACGCGTTTTCTAAAGCTGTCAGCATTTTATTGCCGATATATTTATAAAAAGGCATGCCGCCCCGGAGCGCACCGCCTTTGAGCATACGCGAACCCTGAACCAGATCAGCCTCCCGGGTTTCGAGGGGAGCAATTATTTCAGGCAGTTTTTCCGGGGAATACTGGCCGTCGGCATGCAGCCCGACAACGATCCGCGCGCCCCGGCTCAAGGCATGGGACAAAAGCGTCTTTTGCGCGGCCCCGTATCCTCTGTTGATGTCATGCTTCAAAACAGTCAGGTTGGAAAAATCACGGCTCAGCAGACTGAGAGCGGCTGATGTATTGTCGGTGCTGCCGTCATCGACCACAACGAATCGTTCAACTTTTTCTTTAAAATCGGCTGGAATCCGCGCAAAGACCTTTGCGACGGTTTCCCCGGCATTGTATGCCGGCATGATGATAAAAATGCCTGATTCGTTCAATCGCCGGTTCTCCTGCCTGTCATGAACCTTATTGGGGCTGCCGAACATAATAAAGCATGGTGCGGAAAAGCAATTCTTCTATGGCGGTTTTGGGCGTCCATCCGAGAAGTTCTCTGGCTTTGGAACAGTCGGGAATCCGCCGATCGCAATCTTCATACCCCTCACCGTAAAATTGCAGGCCCGATACTTCCACAATCTCCGACAGGGGAACACCCGGTTTCCTGAAGTGTTCGCGGTAAATGGCGCGCATCAACTCCGCCAATTCCCGGATAGACACCTCATTGTTCGAAGAACCGATATTGAATATCTGACGATCGCAAACATTCCGGGGATTCTCAACAATCCGGTAGATACAGTCCATGGCGTCATCAATATCGGTGTAGCTGCGGCGCTGCGCTCCTCCATCCACCAGTTTCATCGGCGTACCGTTCAGTAACGCGGCCATAAAACAGGAAAAGACCCTGGGAACTCCGTCACCATTAACAGGCAGATAATCAATCCGCGGGCCGATAAAATTGAAGGGGCGTATGATGGTGTAGTTCAATTTTCCGTCAAGCCCGTAAGCATGCAGAACCCTCTCCAGAAGCTGTTTGGCGGAGGCATAAATCCACCGATGTTTGTTCACGGGACCAAGAATGCAGTCGCTTTTGTCTTCCGAAAAGGTCGCGTATGCAGGATTATCGGGATCAGGCAGTTTCCCGGACAAAACAGCCGCGGGGGTTTTGCCGTATACTTCGCAGGTGGAAAACTGAATCAGCCGTTTTTTATGATGGACGCAATATTCCGCAATCCGAAGATTTTCAGTAAAATTGGTCCGGAAAACATCTATCGGCAATTTGAGGTACAGGCTTGGATTGGCATAAGCGATGAGATCGATCACCAGGTCGCTGCGGTGGACTAAATCCTCCGAATCCAGGCCGGGATCGCCAATGCTC
>CAZDYR010000320.1:0-3575 GCA_964509625.1 uncultured Smithella sp.
TGGAAGGTGAAGTTTCCAATTTGCGACGTCCGCAGTCCGGCCATGTCTATTTTACCCTGAAGGACGACAAAAGTCAGATCCGGGCGGTTTTTTTCCGCCAATACGGCATCCGGGCGGTCAAATTTGACCTGGAAGACGGTATGAAGATCCTGTGTCGCGCCCGTTTAAGCGCCTATCCGCCGCGGGGCGAATACCAGCTCATTGTTGACTCAGTCGAACCGCAGGGTGTGGGCGCGCTGCAAAAGGCCTTTGAACAGCTCAAGGCCAGACTGGCAGCTGAAGGATTGTTCGACCCCTCCTGTAAAAAAACTCTGCCTTTTCTGCCCTCCCGCATCGGTATCGTCACCTCGCCTACCGGCGCGGTCATCCGGGATATTTTAAACATCACCCGCCGCCGCTTTCCTTCCGTGGATATTCTGATTGCCCCCACGCGCGTCCAGGGGGCTGGAGCAGCCGATGAAATTGTTGCTGCGCTGCGCAAACTCCATCGTCACAGCAAAGTAGACATCATCATTATCGCGAGGGGCGGCGGCTCACTGGAGGATCTCGCCCCTTTCAATGATGAAGCCCTGGCCAGAGAAATTTTCCGGTCATCTATTCCGATTGTCTCGGCGGTCGGCCATGAAACCGACTTCACCATTTGTGATTTTGTCGCGGACCTGCGCGCGCCCACACCGTCCGCAGCGGCGGAACTGGTTGTCCCCGCAAGAACCGATCTGCTGGAGAATCTTTTCGATCTGCGGCGGCGGCTGATTGCCGCTCAACGCCGTTCTCTGGATGATCAAAAAGACGAGCTTGCTTCTTTAAAGGCTCGATTCAAAGATCCTCGCCGCTTTCTGGTTGATTATTCCATTGCTTTAGACGATCTGCGCGAAAGGATACAGCGCGCCCTGACGCAAAAGAGAGAAACGATGATCAGCAAGGTGCGGCATCTGGAACTGGGCTTGCAAAACCACAATCCCGAAAGGCAGATTCGGGAAAAAAGAATGTTTCTCAACAATCTCGAAAAAGACATTATGAACGGTTGGGTGCATTATTTCCGGGATCACGAAGAAAGACTGAAAAAAAATGCCGCTCTGCTTTCATCCTTAAATCCGCTGGCCGTGCTCCAAAGAGGCTATAGCATCACGCGCAGGCTTTCGAACGGAGAAATCGTCCGCGAGTCGTGCCGGTTGACTTTGGAGGAAAAAGTCCGTATTCAACTCGCCCACGGCAGTATCGGGGCGCGCGTGGAAAAAATACTGGAGGAGTAACCAATCATGGCGAAAGAAAAGTTTGAAGATGCTTTGGAAAAGCTGGAAAATATAGTAAGGGAAATGGAAGCAGGTGAAATGCCGCTGGATTCGGCACTGAAATCTTTTGAGGAAGGCATCCGGCTGATCCGTTTCTGTTCGGCAAAGCTTGATGAAGCCGAGCGCCGGGTCGAACTCCTTCTGGAAAAAGAAAATTCGCTGCAAACCAAAACTTTTCAGGATGAAGACCGTGATGAACCATGAGGATTTTCTTGAAGCGTATTTAAAAGATCGGCAGAAGATTGTGGAAGAAGCGCTCCAGCGCTATCTTCCTGATGAAGACCGCATACCGCAGGAACTCCACACCGCCATGCATTACAGCGTCTTTTCGGGCGGTAAAAGAATCCGGCCGATTCTCTGTCTGGCGGCTCTTGAAGCGTGCGGCGGCGATATGGCGCCGGCCATGCCGACAGCCTGCGCACTGGAATTAATTCACACGTATTCTCTGATTCATGACGATTTGCCGGCCATGGACAATGATGATTTCCGCCGGGGCAAGCCAACCAGTCACAAGGTATTCGGCGAAGCGCTGGCGATTTTAGCCGGTGACGCTCTATTGACGGAGGCGTTCGTGCTGCTGTCACACGCTGAAAAAATCCGTCTGGCCGCGGAAAGACGCTTGGCGGTCATTCAGGAAATCGCCCGCGCGGCGGGTATCGCGGGCATGGTCGGAGGGCAGGCTCTGGATATTCGCGCTGAAAAAGTTGAACCGGATTATATCGGGCTTGAAGAGATCCACCGGCGCAAAACCGGCGCGCTGATAGAAGCGGCGGTTAAAACCGGAGCGATTCTGGCCGGTGCCGGTGATGAAAAAATTCAGGCCCTTGGCCGATACGGAAGCCATATCGGCCTTGCATTTCAAATTGCCGATGATATTCTCAACGTGGAAGGCGACAGCAACCTCATGGGGAAAAAAACAGGCAGCGATGCCGCCCGGGGTAAAGTCACTTACCCGGCTCTCCTGGGAATCGACAGGGCAAAAGTAAAACTGTCTGAAAATGTGGAAGCGGCAATCGCCAGCATTGAAGCTTTTGATTCCCGCGCCCTTCCTCTGCGGGTCATCGCCCGCTATATTATGGAAAGAAAATCCTGAAGGTTGACAACAACGAATGAAGCCCCTGGAAACCGTTGATTACAGTGTATTACCAAGCGTTAATACTCCTGAAGATCTCCGCAAGCTCAATATGGCTGAGCTTAACACCCTTGCGGGTGAAATTCGAAATTATATTGTGAGCACGGTCGCTTCGACAGGCGGGCATCTGGCGTCCTCTCTGGGCACGGTCGAACTCACGCTGGCACTGCACTATGTTTTCAATACGCCCCTGGATAAACTGGTTTGGGATGTCGGTCATCAGTCCTACGCCCACAAAATTGTCACCGGACGCAAGGACGGGTTTCCCACTCTGAGGAAGCGGGGCGGCCTCAGCGGCTTTCCCAAACGGGAAGAAAGCGTCTACGACACCTTCAATGTCGGACACAGCGGCACATCCATCGCCGCGGCGGCGGCTTTTGCCGAAGCCCAGCACCTCAAAGGAGAAAATCTCAAAACAATCGCGGTCATCGGCGACGGTTCCATGACCACAGGCATGGCCTTTGAGGGGCTGAACTGGTCAGGCGACCGCGACAAGAATCTAATCATTGTTTTAAACGATAACGAAATGTCCATTTCTCCCAACGTCGGCGCTCTCTCGTCTTATTTGAACAGAATCATGACGGGCGACCGCGTTACCAAATTTAAAAGTGAACTGAAAAATTTTCTGAAAAGCATTCCTAATATCGGGGAGCAGATTTTTAAGTTCTCCCGTCAAATCGAGGAATCCGTGAAAACTTTTGTAGTTCCCGGAGCTTTGTTTGAGGAGCTGGGTTTCACGTATGTCGGTCCGCTGGAAGGGCATCGCCTGGATTATCTCATCAAGAATTTTGAAAACGTCAAGAAATTAGAAGGACCGGTTCTGGTCCATGTGATCACACAAAAAGGCCGCGGCTATAAATTCGCGGAAGAAAACTCGCCCACCTATCACGGCATTGCGCCCTTTGATGTGGACACCGGACTGACGATTCCATCGGCAAACACCGCACCTTCCTACACGGAGGTTTTCGGCAGGACCCTTGTTCGTCTGGCCTCTTCCGATGCACGGATTGTCGCGGTAACCGCCGCCATGTGCGAAGGCACGGGACTGGAAAAATTCCGGGAGGAATTCCCCAAGCGTTTATATGACGTCGGCATTGCCGAACAACTTGCGGTCACTTTTGCCGCCGGCATGGCCGTGGAGGGTTTTCTGC
>CAZDYR010000321.1:0-3571 GCA_964509625.1 uncultured Smithella sp.
GGGCCAGGAGCTTTTCCACGCCGAGCCATTCTTTGATCTGGAACATGATGTCCCGTGTCTGATACAACCAATTACTGTGAGCCATATTCAATTCCTCCTGATGAAAATTAAAGGCATAGAACGAAACGAATCGTCTTTTCTGTAAGATTCACCCCCCTCTTACCCGATTCGTGTACATGGCCCCTGCCAGTGCATGGATTTCATGCAAAGCCGTTGTTCATTGACTGCCGTTAAAAAATTATCGTCCCATCCGCCTTCTTTTTTACGACCGGGCTTTCCGCGTTATTTCCCCTTAAATACCGCGGCGCGCCGTTCGACAAAAGACTGCAGACCCTCCTTCATATCTTCGCTATTCATGACTTCAGCCACATCCCGAAACATAACCGCCTTTGCCGCTTCGTCACCTTCCAGCGCGGCTTTGCGGCAGGATGCGAGAGCTCCCTGTACGCCCAGAGGCGCGGCCCTAACCACACTGCGGGCAATTTCCAAGGCTTTATCCAGTTGCCTGCCCGGTTTGGTTACATGCTGTACCAGGCCCAGACGGTAAGCCTCCGCGGCGTTCATTTCATCGCCGGTCAGCATGTAACGCTGGGCGTTGGCCCAGCCGATTTCTTTGGGCAGCCTCAGTGTCGCTCCGGCGGCCGGAAAAAAACCGCGCTTCACTTCCAGCATGGCAAAGCGGGTATCGTCGGCGGCCACCCGAATGTCCGTCCCCAGCATTATTTCAAAACCCCATGTATAACAATAACCCTGGGCGGCTATGATAACGGGTTTGCGGCAACGCCTTTCGCTCATTACATAAAACGGGTCGATTTCATTTTCTTCGATGAAAGGAAACCCTTTGCCCGCGTCAAACGTTCCTCCCCAATCGGTTAAATCCAGTCCGGACGTAAAATGAGGACCAACGGCATAGATAAGACCGACACGCGCTTCGGGATCCGCATCCAGCGTAAAGTACGCCCGGGCGAGCTGATGATACATTTCCTGCGTCATAGCATTGTATTTCTGCGGCCGGTTGATTTCTATGAACAGAATATGTTCTTCGGACTTTATGTTGATGTCCATAAGACGTCCCAAACCAGATTTTCTGACCGGCAGTATAAGGAAAGGGCAGACCTGTGTCAACGCAATAAATCAACCACCTCGCGACAAGCTATCGCGATGTGCAGAAAACGTCATTAAATCGCAGTAATTTTCGGAGAATCAACGCTCGTCCCGCGTAAGCGGGATTAAACCGTAATCGTGCCTTCAAGATAGAGAGCAGCCCGCCCGGCAATCGACACCCGATCACTCCGATGCCGGCAGAACAGTTCACCCCCGCGCGCCGAGACCTGCCGTGCGTAAAGATCGTTTTTTCTCAGCTTTTCCGCCCAGAAGGGAATCAACACACAGTGCGCGGATCCGGTAACCGGGTCTTCGGAAATTCCCACGCGCGGCGCGAAAAAACGCGACACAAAATCACATTGCTCTCCCGGGGCGCTGACAATCACGCCGCGGCAGGGAATCGCCGCAAGCGCGGTAAAATCCGGCGCGGTCTGACGCACACTCTTTTCGCTATCGAGCAAAACAAGGATATCCTCCTCGGAAGAAAAAGCATCAACGGGTTTTACTCCCAGCGCGGAAGCCAGACCGGTCGGCGCAGTTTGAGCCTTGGCCGGGCGGGCCGGAAAATCCATCTCCAGAAGATCATTTTTCCGGATCACGGTCAAATCTCCACTATGGCGGGTGATAAAGCGAATGCTTTCCGACAGCCATCCTTTACAGAAAAAAAGGACGAAAGCGGCGGCCAGCGTCGCATGCCCGCATAGAGCGACCTCAACACGCGGCGTGAACCAGCGCAGTTCCACGGCCGATCCCCTGCGCACCAGAAAAGCCGTTTCCGATAAATTATTCTCCGAGGCAATGGCCTGGAGAACGGCATCATCAAACCAGTCGTTCAGCAGGCAAACCGCCGCCGGATTACCGGAAAACAGTTTTGCCGCAAACGCATCAACCTGATAAAAAGGTATTTCCATGATATCTCCTTTGGGCGGGCATAATCGTCACTTCCTGTTTTTCCCAATCTTATCTGAATATTACATGCGGGCAGATCTCAGGTCAACCGCAAAGATAATCGCCTAACCATTTAAAATAGTTTAAATTTTGCTTGATTTGTTCCTCTGATCTTCTTATGATTTAATAAAAAGCTAAATTTTTGGCAGGAAAGACCGATACATTTTTGGAATAATGGAGAAAACCGACAAGCAATGTCCATAAAAACCCCTGCCCCGAAAGAAAAAAAGGTGGAAAGAAAAAATTCCCCTCCGCTCGAATTTGATAAAGTCCCTGTTTCCGCCATCGTCGACAGATCCGACGACGTCATTGTTTTCGTTACGCCGGAAGGTCTCATTACCGACTGGAACAAGAGCGCCGAAAAATTGTACGGTTATGCAAAAGCTGAAGTTATCGGAAAACCCATCTGGCAGCTTGCTCCTGCCGATGAGCAGCAGGCTGTCATCGAAAACATTGAAAAGGCCAGAAACGGCGCAACCATCTCGCAACATGAATTAAAGCGCACCGGCAAGGATGGAAAAGAATTTCATGTTTCACTGAACATCGCTCCCGTGAGGGATGCCGGGGGCGGTCTGGCCGGGCTGATCGGCATCGCCCGTGACATCACCAAAAGAAAAAGGGACGAACAAGAACAAAAAAGCTACAGGCTTTTTCTGGACAACATCAAAGATGCGTGCTTCGAGTTTGACCTGAAAGGCAAATGCATATTTTGCAATGAAGCCGCGCATCAAATGCTTGGTTATTCCCGGAAGGAATATATGAGCCTGAGCCATAGACAGCGCTTCAAGACACAGGCGATGGCCGACCATGTCTTCCACATATACAATAACGTTTATACAAGCAGAGTCGGCCTTACGCTGTTCGAAGCGGAAATGTTCTGTAAGAACGGCTCAACGATCAGTATTGAAATGAGTGTTTCTCCGATTTTTGACAATCAGGGAACCGTGACCGGATTCCGGGGCGTCGGGAGAGACATCACGGATCGGGAAAAAAAGCAGACCGAGCTTGAGCGGTACAGGGACTTTATCGAAAACGTCACCGACAGCTGTTTTGAGTCGGATCTCAACGGCACACTCACTTACGCCAATGAGGCAACGGCGAAAGGAACCGGCTACACGCGCGCTGAGATCATCGGCATGAATCACCGGGACTATTCAAAACCTGTGGAAGCCGCCAGAATTTATAAAATATACAATCAAATATTCAAAACCGGAAATCCGGAGACGATTACCGATTATGAAGTGCTGAACAAAGACGGACAAAGCAAATTCCTCGACATATCCGTTTCACTTGTGCGCGACGCCGACGGGCGGCCTGTCGGATTTCGCGGCGTCAGCCGCGACGTCACGGAAACGAAAAAGACCCAGGAAGCCCTCCGCCAAAGCGAGGCCCGCTACCATAACCTCTTTGAACACAACAATGCCGTCATGCTTCTCATTGATCCGGATACAGGCCAGATCGTCGACGCCAACCGGGCCGCCTGCATCTACTACGGCTATACAAAAGAGGAGTTACTGAG
>CAZDYR010000322.1:0-3568 GCA_964509625.1 uncultured Smithella sp.
GGCCGGCAGGTACACTTTCGTGAACGATGTAATCTGTCAGCACCTGCAACGTTCGAGGCAGGAATTGATCGGGCTGGATAACCGCCGGTTTCAGACGGCGGAAAATGCCAGAAAGACTTTCCGGCACTTTCAGGATGTTTATCAATCGGGCAAACCCGAAAAAGCGTGCGAAATGGAGATTATCAGAAAGGATGGAACTGTACAGACCGCCGAAGTTTCCATATCTCTCATCAAGAACACCCAAGGTCATCCCGTTGGATTCCGCGGTATTTCACGAGATGTTACAGAGCGCAAGAAAATGGAAGAGGAAATTATAAAGAGTGAGCAGAAATATCGCGCTATTGTTGAAAACTCGCAGGAGGGTATTTTTCAGACATCGCCGGACAGCCGTCATATCACGCTGAATCAGGCATTTGCCGGCATACTCGGTTATGCTTCCCCTGAAGACGCCTCAAAAAGCATCACCAGCATTCCCCGCCAGGTTTATGTAAATCCCGAAGAATACCGGAAAGTGATGGACGTCATCAGGCGGGAAGGCAATATCAAAAGCTATGAAACGGAGTTTTACCGGAAAGATAAAAGCCGCATCTGGGTCAATATGAGTATCAGCGCGGTCATCGACAATACGGGAAAATTACTTTATTACCATGGCATCGTGGAAGACATCACCCCCAAAAAGAAATTGGAACAGGAGCGGCAAAACAGCATCAACAGCCTGCGTAAATCCCTGGGCGCGACCATCAATGCCATGTCCGCAACCGCAGAGGCGAGAGACCCTTACACCGCCGGACATCAGCGCCGGGTAGCGGATCTGGCCCGGACCATCGCCACTGAAATGAAACTTTCGCGCGACCAGATCGACGGCATCCGCATGGCCGGCATGATTCATGACCTGGGCAAAATATCCGTCCCCTCTGAAATTCTCACCAAGCCCACCAAGCTGACCAGCCTGGAAATGGAACTGATCCGGACCCACGCGGAGGCGGGCTATAACATACTAAAAGATATTGAATTCCCCTGGCCGATCGCCCGGATGGTTTTGGAACATCACGAACGCATCGACGGTTCCGGCTATCCCAACGGTTTACAGGAAGACGCTATTCTTCTGGAGTCCAAAATCATCGCCATCGCCGATGTCGTGGAAGCTATTTCCTCCCACCGTCCCTACCGGCCGGCTTTTGGAATCACACCGGCGCTCGAAGAGATTGCCCAAAACAGCGGCATTCTTTACGACACAGCGGCGTCTGAAGCCTGCCTGAAACTTTTCCGCGAAAATCGATACAAAATGCCGGAGTAAGGGAAAGTTCAAGGTGCAAGGCGAAAGGTCAAAAGACAAAAAAACCTTTTTCCTTGAAACTGGATCCTCTACCTTAGCCCCTGCTCCGAAACCAGATCGTGGATCTCCGCGGCAATTTTCTTGATTTCTTCTATGCCTTTGTTTTGGGTGGAGGTGGATTTGGCGATGCCTTCAACCAGATCCAGGACGCGCGTGACACTCGCGGACACTTTGGTAAAATTGTCGTTGGTTTGTTTGACCAGGGTTTCGCCTGCACGGATCCGGTTGATCGTGTCTTCAATCAGACCGGACGTGTTTTTCGCCGCCTCGGCCGACCGCATGGCCAGATTACGGACTTCGTCGGCCACCACGGCAAAACCCGCTCCGGCCTCTCCCGCACGCGCCGCTTCCACCGCGGCGTTGAGCGCCAGCAGGTTTGTCTGAAACGCAATCTCATCAATGGTCCTGATGATTTTAGATGTTTCTTCACTGGTCCGCGTCATGTCGGCCATTTGCGAGGTCAGAGCCTGCATCGACTGGTTGGTTTGAGAAACCACCTCACCGGATTTTCCGATTAAATCGTTGGCGGTCATCGCATTGTGCGCGGATTCTCTCGTCAGAACCGTCATTTTTTCCATGACGTTTTCCGTCAGGTGTTCCGTGTGCCGGCTCACCTGTTCAAAAATAGAGGCAAGCTTTTGTGCCAGAGCGTCGGACTTTTCCATCAGCGCTTCCTGTTCGAGCTGCGACGCGCGGCTTTCTTCGGCCGCTTCTTTTTGCGCTGCCAGCGCCCGTTTTAATCCCCGGTTGCCGAATACCAGCGAAATCACCATTGTTAAAAACGGCCCCAGAATGTTGGCAATCTGCGTCTGAACGACCTGGGAAGGCGTTAAGGTGATGGTTCCAAGCGAAACACCGGAAAGATGCAGGACGAGAAAAACGATAATTTCCAGAAACATCGCCGCCGACCAGAACAGGAAACTGCCGAACCCCAGAAAGGTCGCCACAAAAACCGGGATGACAATGTTCCAGACAAGCGATGAAGAAAGGATGCCTCCGGTGACGGCAGGCAGCACGGAAAAATGCCAGACCAGGGCGGCAATGATAAAGTTCCCCATCACGTTGAGAGATTTTGCCCATTTAAGAACAAAAGGACTGATCAGGGACACGCAGATCATCACGCAAAAGATACTCAGCGCCAGTCCCGTAAAGCCCATTTTGTACCACTTGATCACATTCGGAATAAAAAAAAGTAAAGATAGCTGGGAAAAGGTTGTCAGTTGGAACGCCCGGCGGTATTCATCCGCGTCCTCACGGATCGAATCAGGAATGAAGAAATCAATGTAATTTTTCATCATAGAAGCCATCCTACCTGGACAAATTGGAATTTCCATTTATATCGGCAAAGACAGGGATTGGGTTTAAGCTTTTTTGCTTCTGTGGGATAAAACTCTTTTATAGGCTAAACAAAGCACCGTAACTTAAAGGAATAGCGGGACTTTCCGCCAGGACAAACCCGGCCTTTTTTGCCGATTCCACCAGCAATTGGAACTGCTTTGCGGAAACATGAACTTTCGGCTCGGCCAGCAGGAACCGGCCGCCGGGCTTCAAGGCATCCCGCAGCTGGCTGAAAAATCTCTGAGTATCCGGCACTTCATGGGCCATCCAGAAGGCCAGGATAAAATCCGCCTTTTCGCCGGCATAGACGGTATCCGTGCTGGCTAGATGAAGCCCGATCCGATCGCGCACACCCGCCCGGACCGCCCGATTTTCAATGCCGTCAAGCATGGATTGCTGAATATCGGCCGCGATAACCCGACCGGAAGCTCCGACTTTTTTCGCCATCGGGATGGTAAAAAATCCGATGCCGGGACCGACATCCAGTATGACATCCCCTTCCCGGATGAACGGGCTGATGATTTTGTCGGGATTCTGCACAAGACGGCGCAGTCCGTTATCAAAGGTAAAGCACATCCAGCGCGGACACAGGTGGTGTTTGCGAAAAAAAACAAGATCTGCAAGCTTTCCCATCACGACCTCCGATCCTTCGATGATTTTCCGTCAAAGATCACGCGACGGTCAGACCTTTACTTCTCAAGTAATCTTTAACATCCTGAATTTTGAGCAGACGGAAGTGAAAGACTGACGCGGCCAGCAGCACACTGGCTCCGCCTTTGACAACCGCCTCATAGAAATCTTCCAGTTTACCCGCGCCGCCGGAGGCTACAACCGGCAATGTTACGGCATCCGAGATGGCCCTGGTAAAAGGAATGTCGTAGCCGGCTTTAGTGC
>CAZDYR010000323.1:0-3567 GCA_964509625.1 uncultured Smithella sp.
GGACATTGATCGCAGCAGGCGCCGCAGTCCGTGCACAACTTTGGATCAATTACGTACTTGTCATCGCCTTCGGATATCGCTTCCACCGGACATTCATCCTCACATGAGCCGCAAGCAATGCATTCGTCTGTAATCACATATGCCATGTTATTATAAATCTCCTTTAATCAAAAATTTTTCGCATTTTCCCGACTGGAAGTCGGCACCTAAACAGACACGACTTCCTTAACAGAAGGTACTTGCTGTTTAATAATCTTTTCAATACCCATTTTCAAGGTCATCTGCGACATCGGACAGCCATGGCAGGCACCGGTCAATCTGACTTTGACCACACCATCCGCGGACACATCAACCAGTTCCACGTCGCCGCCGTCCGCCTGCAATCCGGGCCGGACCTTATCGATAGCTTTTTGAACATCTTCTTTCATAATCATCTCCATTTTCCTGATGCATTCATGGTTTGTTGATTAAACGATCAGTGGGGCAGTTCCTTGACCATCGTTTTGACGACCGAACGGGCGATTTTGGACAGTTCCGGTTTAAAAAAAGTATAAGTTTCTTTTTCGTCATGGCCCGCTTTCCACATCGTTTTACCGGTTTGTGCGTCGATCAGTTTCATACCGATGCTGACTTTACCGATTTTATCCTCTTTTTCCACGTAATAGTTCCAGTAATCCACGGAAACCAGTAAAAAAGCATCCGTCCTGGTCAGTTCACCGATTTTCTGGCTCAAAGCCGAATCAGAGTAGTTCAGCGCCTGAAGCTTGGAGAGGTAGTCGGTCATGGCTTTGCGCAATTCGTCATTGACCTGGATCTGACGGTTCAGGCTGGCTGTGTCGACCACATCGCTATACCACATCTTTTCCGTGAGCACGCCGGGTATAACCTGTTCAATCGCATGACGCGCTTCTTCATGCGTTCCGACATCCGCCGGAAATACGGCAACCCGCCTGGGGTGGTAATCTTTAGCAGCGGGGTCCAGCTGAGAAAAACGCAATCCGCCGCATGCGACAATGCTCAATACGACAATGATCAGGATAAATCGACTGAAGAAATTCTTCATTATTTATCTCTACTCCTTAAATTGTCTTTGCGTCGTCAACTCAACTTGAGAACAAACCAGCAGAAAACAACAAAACCGGCAATGATATAGCTTGTTTCCAGGATCCCTTCAATAAGGGCCCCTGAAAGCCCCGCCCTTCTATCACAAAGCCGGAAACAAATCCATATATATAATATACACAAAATCAGAAAAATACTGAATGCGGATGTCCATGCTGCCAGATAGGAAACTATCAAAATGACTAATAATATCAAAGCGATAATTTTCAGCATGATTTGTGTTTTTTCCTTCCCGATGACCACGGGGATTGTTTCGCGCCCCAGAAGCTTGTCGCTCTGGATATCCATGATGTCCGACATGGCTGATCGGATAAAAACGAGGGTGAAAGTAAAAATGAAGGCGATCACAGTGGCGACGGTGAAATTCTGGCTGTCGTTTAAAGCGGGCAGGACAGCCGCCGCCATTCCCCAGGCCGACGCTATAAAAATATTTTTGGATCCGGGGATGTCTCGTAATCTTTGGAAACGAGGGTTCCCGGGTAGAATTTTCATATTATATAAAACGCCGGCCAGGGAAATGAACAACAGAAATATAAAAGAAAATAAACTGTTTGATAATGACAGGACCAGCGCAATCATCAGGGACAAAACAGCCGCCAGACGATAATATTTTTCATATTGCCGATAAGATTTTTCGCGGAAAGAACCGATTAACCCCGATTCTTTGCTGCTGATCAAACGATTGAGAACATGCATGGCATATACAAAGAAAGAAGCGACGGCAATCGATGAAATCCGCAAAGGTATTTTTTGAAGGAGCATGTTTGCCAGGGTGAGGCAGCCCGCGCCCATGGCTGAATAAAAGTCTGTTCTGACAGCCCATAACCATAGTTTGAGCAGGACCCCCGTTTTTTTATAAGGCGCGCCGTAACCTTCCACTATGTCGTCCATCACCTGGTCAATTATCCAGTTTGGCGTGGAGGCGCCGGCGGAAATGCCGATGCTTTTATAAGGCGTCAGATCAATATTTTTTATTTCTTCGGCCGTTTCGATATGGAAGGTCGGCTTGTTTTGTTTTTGGGCCAGATCAGCCAGGCGGCATGTATTGGCGCTGTTTTTACCGCCGACAACGAATAAGGCGTCCATTTCCCTGGCCAGGGTGATGATTTCCTCCTGTCTTCTTTCCGTGGAAGAGCAGATTGTATTGAAAACAACAGCCTGCGGGCTTTTTTCCTGAATCTTTTGAACAATGCGGGCGTAATGATCCGTATCCTGCGTCGTTTGGGCCACAATACAGACCTTTTCCATGGCGGGCAATTTTTCAGCATCTTCCAGAGTGGAGACGATGAGACCCTTTCCTTCCGTGTAGCCCCACAGGCCGTCAACTTCCGGGTGTTCACGATCTCCGGCGATAATGACCGTGTAGTTCAGCGCCGTGTGCTTTTTGATGATGGCCTGCACGTAGCCGACTTTCGGACAAGTGGCGTCGATAATTTTAACACGGCTTTCCTTGATTTTTTTTCTTTCATCGGGAGCAATGCCGTGGGCCCGGATGACCAGAATGGCGTTTTTACGGTCGCTGATTTCATCCACGCTGTTAACAGCGGTTATTCCGCGGCTTTTCAGAAGGTCGATGGTTTGCGGATTATGGATCAGGGGGCCGTACGTATAGATGCGCCGTCCGGTTCCATGCTGGGCGACATCCAGAACCGTGTCCACCGCGCGGCGCACTCCCATGCAAAATCCTGCAGTTTTGGCCAGTTTAATTTCCATTTAATGCTTCTTTTTGGCTAAAATAAAAAATTCTTTGTTTCCAGCCGGTCCTGTAAGAGAGGAAACGCAGGTGCCTTGCACATCCAGATTTTTTGACTGGCAAAGCAGGCAAATCTCCTCAACGACACGCTCATGAACCGCCTCATCCGTCACCACACCGTTTTTGCCAACTTCATCTTTTTGTGCTTCAAATTGAGGCTTGATCAACGCCAGGATCATCGCGTCGTCAGAGACGAGCGGAAGTACGGCGGGAATGACGGTTTTCAAAGAAATAAAAGAAACATCAATGACGGCCAGCGTCGGTTTTTCATCAAGGCCTGCGCCGTCATAGTGACGGATGTTGGTTCGCTCGATAACGACTACGCGCGGATCTTCGCGAAGTTTCCAGGCCAGCTGACCGTAGCCGACATCCACAGCATAGACCTTACGTGCGCCCGCCTGTAAAAGGCAGTCGGCAAAACCGCCTGTGGAGGCTCCCACATCCAGAACGACGTCACCTTTAACTTCGAGCATGAAATGCTCCAGAGCCCCTTTTAATTTCAAGCCGCCGCGGCTGACGTAAGGATGGTTTTCTCCTTTCAGGGAAAGATTCGCGTCCGGCGGAACCATTTCTCCGGCTTTATCCATCAGGCGTGTGTCCATTCTGACCGATCCGGACAGGATCATGGCGCGGGCTTTTTCAACCGTGGGAGCCATGCCTCGCTCCACCAGCAATGCGTCCAGACGGATTTT
>CAZDYR010000324.1:0-3560 GCA_964509625.1 uncultured Smithella sp.
AGTTTGAAAATTATGAAAATCCCTTCATGCTCGACAAGATGATGGGAGCCATCGGCGCGGATGTGAAAAACTGGTCTTATAAGACGGATTGCTGCGGTGGCTCGATGTCCGTCAGCAAAACGGCCATTGTTGTGGATATGTGCGACAAACTGATGAGCGCTGCTCGTGAAGCCGGCGCGAACTGTGTGGTCACCGCATGTCCGATGTGCATGGCCAATCTGGAAATGCGCCCCAGTCCGCAGATGAGAATGCCCGTGTTTTATTTTACGGAATTGATTTCCCTGGCTTTGGGGCTTCCCGGATCCACGGAAACCTTTAAATCGCATCTGACGGATGTGCAGCCGCTGTTGAGTCAGCTGCGCTTGGTTTAATCGTGGAGAAGCTGATAAAACCCGACGCTGTTGAAAATGTAACGTTGGATAAAATAATTATTTAGGGACAATTATGGAAAAACGTTTGATCAAAAAAGATACACTGGCGGGCATTGCCAAGAAAATGGCCGAAGATTTGCTGGTTTGGGCGCCTGTAAAAAGAGAGGATAACGTTCTTTTTGACACCTTGGGAAAAACAGATGAGCCTGTCTTTGCTTATTTGAATTCCAAAAACGCGCCGAAAAATGTTTTTTTCCCGCACACGGAAGCCCTGATGAAATTTACCCGCACGCCGAAGGGCATGGTGTTTTCCGCGGAAGTCAACAAATCCGACGCTTCCGTTTTGTTTGGGGTTAGGCCCTGCGACGCGCACAGCTTCGCACTCCTGGATAAACTTTTTGACCAGGATAAATATAAAGACGGATACTACATCAACAAGCGGCAAAACAACACGGTAATAGCAATCGCCTGCGTGAAACCGCCTTATGCAAGCTGCTTTTGCACGTCGGTGGATGGCGAGCCCGTTGGATCCGAAGGCGCAGACATTCTGCTGACTGATATCGGCGGCGATTATCTGGTGGAATTTGTCACGCCCAAGGGCGAGAAACTGGCCCAATATTTCGGCGATGCCAAAGCCGATGCGGCGGCGGATGCCAAGAAAAACGAAATTGCGGCGAAAGCCAGGGAAGCCATTACCTCAAAAATACCGGCTCACGAAGTGAAGCCGATTCTGGATAAGAATTTCGACAATCCCTTCTGGAATACGATTCACGGCAAGTGTCTGGCCTGCGGCACCTGTACGTATCTGTGCCCGACCTGCCACTGTTTTGATATAAGTGATGAAGTAAAGGGATCGGACGGTGTACGCATCCGGTCATGGGATTCCTGCATGTTCCCGCTCTTCACCAAGGAAACGTCCGGACACAATCCCCGCTCGTCGCAGAAGGAAAGATGGCGTCAGCGCACCATGCACAAGTTTAAGTATTATGTCGATATGTTCAACGCAATTGCCTGCGTGGGTTGCGGACGGTGCGTCATGTCCTGTCCGGTGAATCTGGACATTCGTAAAGTTGTTGAAGATATTTCAAAATTATAATCAGGGAGTTCGTAATGCAAAACCCGTATATTCCTTATCCTGTCATTGTGGATAAAATCATTACTGAAGTCGATACCAAAGACATCAAAACATTTCGTTTTAAATTCATGAATCCGGAAGACGAACAGAAATACGCCTACATTCCCGGTCAGTTCGGAGAACTTTCCATTTATGGCAAAGGGGAATCGCCGATCGGCATCGCATCATCTCCAACGCAAAAAGGGTATGTTGAATTCACGGTGCAGAAAGCCGGTGTGGTGACTTCAGCACTTCACGAGATGGAGGAAGGCGAAGTGATGGGTATCCGCGGACCGCTGGGCAACAGCTGGCCGCTGGAGTTTCTGGCAGGGAAAAACATTGTCATTGTCGGCGGCGGTTTCGCTTTTACAACACTGCGCTCTCTGATCAATTACATGATTTTTGAAGATAACCGGAAGCGTTTCGGGAATATCACGGTCATTTACGGCGCCAGAAATCCCGGCCTGCTCCTTTATAAAGATGAATTAACCGAATGGGGCAAGCGAACGGACTTGAATCTGAACGTCACGGTCGATAAGGGCGATGCCACCTGGAAAGGCAGAGAAGGCTTCGTACCCGCCGTCTGCAAGGAAGTTGCCCCCAGTAAGGAAAATGCCGTGGCGGTGATCTGCGGTCCTCCCGTCATGATCCGTTTTACACTGCCGGTTTTCTTTGAACTGGGCTTCTCCAAGGAAAACATCATCACCTCGCTGGAAATGCGCATGAAATGCGGCATCGGAAAGTGCGGACGCTGCAACGTCGGCAGTAAGTATGTCTGCAAGGACGGCCCCGTATTCTCTCTGGCGGAACTGGACAAACTTACGCCGGAATATTAAGAAAAACCCAATTCTCATCATAAGTTTAAAGGGAACCCTTGGGTTCCCTTTTTTTTGACATATAAAGAAAGACATCAGCTGACGGGTACAAGCGAAGTTTTATTTGATGTTTGGCTTTTAATATGCTAGCGAAAGCGCAAAAAATATAATATTAATCACGTATCAATATCGGGAGATAATGAATGTCACAAACAGTTACGCCATATTTGGAGATGTCGCAGGCGATCATGGAAGCAGGCGGCGAGGCGCTGAAAAAATGTTATCAGTGCGGCACCTGCTCAGGCACCTGTCCCTGGACGCCGATCACCCATTTCAATATTCGGAAACTGGTGCGTTACGGCCAGCTGGGGCTGGACGGAATTGAAGAATTCATGTGGGGATGCTCAACGTGCAAATTCTGCGTGGATCGCTGTCCTCGGGGCGTGGAATTGATCGATGTTGTTACGGCGATTCGCAATGTATACAGCGGCGGCGGCATGCTGCCTCAGAGCCTGAGGGCATTTGTGGGATCGCTTTCGGCCCGGGGGAATCCCTGGTCGGGAGATCAGGCGAAGCGCAACGACTGGGCGAGGGAAAAATATCCGGTTTACACATCCGACAAAGAGTATTTGTTCTGGACCTGCTGCACTGTTTGTTACGATCCCCGGAACACTAGATTGGCGAGGGCGGCGGCCGAGATCCTCACCCTTTCGGGGGTAAGCTGGGGGATGCCTTCCGTGGAGGTAAATTGCTGCGGAGAGAGCTTGAAAAAAGTCGGTGATCTGGAGCTTTTTGAGAGACTCAAAGGTCATAATATTGATTATTTCAAAAACAACGGTGTATCCAAAATAATCACGGTTTCTCCGCACTGCCTGTCTGCCTTCAGGAAAGACTATGGACAAAACCATGAAGTCCTTCATTTGAGTGAACTGATTCCCAAACTTTTAAAAGAAGGGAAAATATCCCCCAAGAAGAATTTCGGCGGGGTGAAGGTTACATATCATGACCCCTGCTACCTGGGGCGGCACAGCGGCGTTTATGATCCGCCGCGGGAGATTCTGAAGTCTCTTCCGGGAGTTGAATTCGTCGAGATGGATCGCAGCCGCGAGCAGAGCATGTGCTGCGGCGGCGGCGGCGGCGGTTTATGGATGGAGAAGCTCAAAGGCGAACGCTTGAGCGACCTGAGAATCGAAGAAGCGATGGCGACGGGAGCTACGATTCTGGCAACCTCCTGTCCGTACTGCATCACCATGTTTGAGG
>CAZDYR010000325.1:0-3539 GCA_964509625.1 uncultured Smithella sp.
CTACCGGCCCCTCCGGGTCAAAGGCGACCCACCAGAAGGGAATTTTACCGCAAATGAGAATCGACGTTCGATAAAATTCTTCTTTTAACACGTTTTTCTGTGTAGACCCGCTCGATTCAAAATCAATATTGCCGAAATTACAATTCCGGATGTCTTCAACGTCCGTCAGAAAAAAGTAAACTGGAATTTTAATGTGTTCATCCAGCCAGCCTTTGAGCAGATTGAGCTTCTGATTCAGATGCTGGAAACCCGCGTCATCAAAATGAGCGCGATCCATCGCAATCCAGATATCGCAGTCCGAATGCAAGGTTTGACTGATCGTACCGATGGAGCCGATGGTATAAATGCCCTGAATGTCCGGATCGCCGGGGACTTGGCGAACGGAAAACCATTCATCCTGCATCCCGAATATTTTCTTGTACTGCCCTTCCCTGAATATAATTTCCCGGTTGCTTTCAATATTAAACACCTTGAAAGGCCTTTTCATGCCTTTAATGTATCCCGGCACGGAAGGATGGTTGACATTCAGCATCCACGGCAAAAGATATAAAATGGTATTGGCATCCTTGGGTGAATTCTCAACAAACTGATCTTTGCGCGATTCATTATAGCGCAGGTATTTTTTCTTGTTATTCTGCAGGGTGATTGACAGCAATATTCGCGACCTCAAAAAGGATGACTGAAGTTTATATAAGAATCGAAGTGAAGTCAATCTGTCATTGCGTCAATGTATTTTCGGAGATTGACAGCGCGTATCCGGGTGTGAAATAAAGGGCAAAAGGAGATAAACATTGACCGCGGACCATTCCTACAACCGGCTGAAGCTGCATATAGAAGATCATCCGGAAGATATGATGATCGCTGATTATTACCGTCTTCTGCGAGCACTCAAAACAACAGGCAGGCATTCCCGGCAATCAGTCCATACGCAAAATGATTTATCAGGTCTCAAAAATTTACTGGACCGCTCCGGGAGGCGCCTACAGAAACGCAGACAAAGCGTCCCTTCTTTCGGATTCCCACCTGAACTGCCCATAACCGCCAAACGCGGGCTTATTATCGATACCATCAGGAACCACCAGGTGGTCGTTATTACCGGCGAAACAGGGTCAGGCAAAACAACGCAAATACCCAAGATGTGCCTGACGGCAGGCCTTGGCCTGCGCGGCATGATCGGACTGACCCAGCCGCGGCGGATTGCCGCCGTCAGCATTGCCTCGCGCATCGCCTCGGAAATGGGACAGAACTGCGGCCAATCCGTCGCCTACAAAATCCGGTTTGAAGAAAAAACATCGGCCGAACCGCTCATCAAAGTCATGACCGACGGCATTCTGCTTGCTGAAACCGTTCGAGATCGTGATTTGCTGGACTACGACGCCATCATCGTGGATGAAGCCCATGAGCGAAGCCTGAATATTGATTTCATCCTTGGTTATTTGCGAACGCTGCTGTCCAGAAGAAAAGATCTGAAGCTGATTATCACCTCCGCCACTATCGATACGGCCAAGTTTGCCCAGGCGTTTGACAATGCGCCGGTCATCGAGGTGTCGGGACGGATGTATCCGGTGGAAGTGCGCTACCGGCCTATCGATCCGGTTGGTGAAGAAAAAGGTGAAACAACGTACGTCGATGAAGCTGTTGCCTGCGTGGAAGATCTCCAGAGAGAAAGACGTTTTGAGGACATCCTGATTTTTATGCCCACCGAACAGGATATCCGCGAAACTTGTGAACGCCTGTCAAAACGCTGTTCGGGTCTCGTTCTTCCCCTATACGCCAAGCTTTCAGCCGGAAACCAGCGGCTTATTTTCAATCCGGCAAATCAGCAAAAAATTATCGCGGCAACCAATATCGCGGAAACATCCCTGACCATTCCCGGCATCAAATATGTGATTGACACAGGTCTTGCACGCCTCCTGGAATATAACCCCCGCAGCCAGACGACAGGACTGCCGGTGAAACCGATCTCGATGAGCAGCGCCGAACAAAGGAAAGGCCGCTGCGGACGGGTTCAAAATGGCATTTGCATTCGTCTTTACTCCCGGGAAGATTTCGCTGACAGGTCCCTTTATACAACACCGGAAATCCTGCGTTCCAATCTGGCCGGTGTCATTCTGCGCATGCTGTCTTTGAATCTGGGAGTCGTGACTTCTTTCCCTTTTATTGACCGGCCCCACCCAAAGAACATCCGCGACGGCATCGAAATCCTGCGTGATCTGGGCGCCCTGACCCGCGATGAGAACGAAACCGAGACAGAACAGTACCAGCTGACTGAAACCGGCCGCACCATGGCTCAATTTCCGCTGGATCCCCGGGTATCGCGAATGATTATTGAAGCCCGGAAAGAAGACTGTATCCATGAAATAGCCATCATCGCGGCGGCGCTAAGCATCCAGGATCCCCGGGAACGCCCCTATGATAAGATCGATCAGGCGGCGGCAGCGCACGCTCAATTCCGGCATCCCGAATCGGATTTTCTCACCTATCTGCAAATCTGGAACCGCTACTTTGATTCATTTGAAAAAATGCAGTCTCAGGGACGGTTGAGAAAGTTCTGCCGCGATCATTTTCTTTCATACCGTCGCATGACGGAATGGCGGGACATTCACCATCAGATCATGGAAATAGTCACCGGCAAGCCCGTTGCCCGGAAACACGGGAACTCCGCAAGGATCGAAATCAGCCAGGCCATTGCCGATAAAATTCACCGCTGCATCCTTGCCGGTTATCTTTCCAACATCGCGCATAAAAAAGAAAAAAACCTTTACACCGCCGCTAAAAGCCGCGAGGTGATGCTGTATCCGGGTTCGGGGCTTTTCAATCAAGGCGGCCCCTGGATCGTCGCCGCGGAGATCAGCCTGACCTCCCGGGTTTTTGCCCGCACCGCGGCCAACATCAAAAGCGAATGGCTGGAAGAGCTCGGCCGCGATCATTGCCGCTATACCCACTGGGCGGCGCACTGGGAGAAAAACCGCGGACAAGTGGTCTGCTCGCAAAAAGTGACTCTGTTCGGCCTGACCATCATCGAACAGAGAACCGTCGCGTATGACAAGATCAACCCGGAGGAGGCCAAAAAGATATTCATCCGCGAAGCGCTGGTCATGGGTGAAGTCGGGCGTAAACTTCCCTTTCTGGAGCACAACCTGTCCTTATGGGAAAAAACCAGGACGATGGAAGACAAACTGCGCACACGCGGCATTGCCGTTGATGAAGAAACGCTGGCCCAACTTTATGAGCAGCGATTACCGTTGATTTCAGATATCCGCTCCTTGCAAAAGCTGATTAAAGACAAAGGAAATGATGATTTTCTTCGTTTCCGGGAAGAAGACTTCATTGCTTGCGACCCCGACCAGCAGGAGCTTCGGCAATATCCCGATCAGATTAGAATCGGCCGTGCCGCACTTTCCTGCAGTTATTGTTTTGAACCGGGCCATGCGGGAGATGGGGTAACCGTCCGCGTGCCCCTGGGGCTGATTTCCAAAGCCGCTTCGGAAAACATTGAAAGGCATCTGCCGTCTTTGATGCAGCAGAAGGCTTTGCAC
>CAZDYR010000326.1:0-3521 GCA_964509625.1 uncultured Smithella sp.
GCAGCTCGCTTACGCCATCGGCATCGCCGAACCTTTCTCCATTTACGTCAACACCTTCGGCACCGGAAAAGTTACCGATGAAAAACTCGGAAAAATCATCGAAAAGAATTTTGATCTGACACCGATCGGCATGATTGAAAAATTCAACCTGCTGGACGGCAGTATCTACCGCAAGATTCCCCGGACGTTCTTTATGGATAACTACCGCTGGGAAAAAACGGACATGACCAAGACGCTGCAGCAAGCGGCCAAATAGCCGGTTAGTCCGGAAATAAATTTACAGAAGGCTGGAACGGAAACTTAAAACAAGTTTGCGCTTCAGCTTTTTTCTTCGGGGGATATGCAGGCTTCCTCAGGACATCGGCATTTCTGAGCCGCGGGACCTGCGTGTTGGTGTATGGATTGTAACAATCTCATGAAAGAATAGATGTGCCATGGCTGATGGATTTTGCGCACGTAAAATCAACTCTGCCGATGATGCCGTATTCATGAAATGGCTCACGGTATTGGTGATGGTTGTTGGTTTGATCAGTCCTGTTTACGCGAGGCCGAATGATACAATTGTCCTTGTTAACGGATTTTTAGGGATCGGGCGGACGGAAATGTCCGAGGTCAAATACTGGGGAGGTGTCGGACAGGATTACGAAGAGATGATGAATAAGGCCGGCTATCCGACCGTCTCCGTTGCCGTGGGACCCGTATCGTCCAACTGGGATCGGGCGCTGGAAGCTTATTACCAGCTCAAAGGCGGGTGCGTGGATTACGGGGAAGCTCACGCCAAAAGATACGGACACGAAAGATTCGGCCGCTGTTATGAAAAACCTTTATTGTCCGCATGGGATGATGAAAACAGGATCAGCATCATTGCCCACAGTCAGGGCGGCCAAACCGCAAGAGTGCTGATTCATCTGCTGGAATACGGCGATCAGGCTGAACAGACGGCCTCAGGTGAGAAGACGGCGGATATTTTCAAAGGAGGGCATGCCTGGGTCAGAAGCCTGACAACCCTTTCCACGCCCCATAATGGAACGACGCTGACAAAATGCGCTTCAGCCGTGACCTTCAATATGGAGGAGCAATTAGTTACAGGCATTGCGGGTCTCATCCAGGCCAGCGAAAAATTATCCGCTTTGTATGATTTTAAGCTCGATCAGTGGGGGGTGAAGAGGCAGCCGGGAGAGGCCTATAAAAGCTACCGCAGCAGAATCAAAAACTCCCCGATTATGAAATTACCGGCCAATAAAGACCTGGCCATGTGGGATCTTTCTCCTGAAGGCGCCAGGGAATTGAATAGCCGGGTTAAAACCTCTCCGAAGGTTTATTATTTTTCTATCAGCACCGCTTCGACGCAGAAAGATGAATCGACATTTGAAGAGTATCCCGTTGCGACGAGCGCGCTGATCTTTTTGCCTGCCGCTCACTGGATGGGGAGCTATCGTAATCTGAATCCCGGACCGGGAGAAGTTAAGATCGATGATACCTGGGCCCAAAACGATTCCGTCGTGAACACGGTCAGCATGAAGGGACCGGAAGGGTCTGCCATCATGCCTTTCAACGGAAAGCCTGTGAAGGGCGTCTGGCAGGATATGGGGACATGGTCAACATGGGATCATATGGATATCATTGGCCAGACCTGGATGTGGAATCTTCTGGACAGGAGAAATCCAAAAGATTTTTACCTGAATCACGCGGAATTTTTGCGTTCATTGAACTGATTTTTGTAAACCTTGCGGCAGCCGGTATTCCGAAAGTTGCCGGTAGTGAATATCGATTATGACTTGACGGATAGGTTCATAACATAATAAACAATTCCCGTTAATGGGGCAGATTCAAAAATATTTCATTCAGGAGAAAACGGTGATTCCAAGGTATTCGAGAGAAAAGATGACGGCGATCTGGAGCCAGGAAAACAAGTATCAAAAGTGGCTGGATGTGGAAGTGGCGGCCTGTGAGGCGATGGTGAAGCTGGGGAAAGTTCCGGCAAAGGCTGTAGAAACCATCAAGGCAAAAGCGGTGATCAATGTCGCCCGGATCGATGAAATAGAAAAGATCACCAAGCATGACGTCATCGCGTTTGTTTCGTCACTTACGGAAGTCATCGGAGAGGACGGCCGCTTCATCCACATGGGGCTGACTTCCTCCGATGTGCTGGACACTGCGCTGGCCGTGCAGCTCAAAGAAGCGGCGGATATTCTGCTTGCTGATCTGGATCAACTGCTGTCTGTTTTGAAAAGACGGGCCCTGGAGCATAAGAACACATTGATGATCGGGCGGTCGCACGGCATTCATGCCGAGCCCATCACCTTCGGCCTGAAAATGGCCCTGTGGTATCAGGAAATGCAGCGCAACCGCGAGCGTATGGCACGGGCCAGGGAAACGGTAAGCTACGGCAAAATCGCCGGTGCCGTGGGCACTTTCTCTTTTATTGAACCGTCTGTGGAAGAATATGTCTGTGAAAAGCTGGGATTGAAACCCGCTCCGGTATCCTCGCAGATTGTGCAGCGCGACCGTCACGCGGAGTTCTTTTCCACCCTGGCGATTATCGCGTCATCTCTGGACAAGTTCGCGCAGGAGATCCGTCTGCTGCAAAGAACCGAGGTCCGGGAGGCGGAAGAATATTTTTCACCCGGACAGAAGGGGTCGTCGGCCATGCCGCACAAGCGCAATCCGGTGCTTTCGGAAAACATCTCCGGCCTGTCCCGCCTGGTACGCTCCTATGCTGTCGCCGCGCTGGAAGATGTCGCCCTGTGGCATGAACGCGATATCAGCCACTCATCGGTTGAGCGCGTGATCGGGCCGGACGCCACGATTGTTCTGGATTTCATACTGGGACGCTTTACCGGCCTGATGGACAAACTGGTCGTGTACCCGGAGCGAATGCTCGCCAACCTGAACATGACGCACGGCGTGATTTTTTCGCAGCATGTCCTGCTTTCACTCATTGAAAAAGGCACAACACGCGAAGACGCCTACGCGATCGTTCAGAAAAACGCGATGCGTTCCTGGCAGGAAGGAATCGAATTCCGGAAACTTCTGGAGCAGGATGAAATGGTTCAAAAATATCTGCATTCCAAAGACCTGGATGGAATTTTCAACGTGAATAATTTCCTGAAGAACCTGGATTTCATTTTCAACCGGGTGTTTGGAAAGTGATGAGTCAGACTAAAAAGCCTGCCTCGTGTATGCCGGACGACCGGTTTGTAGGGTAGACGGGTAGGTCGATTATTCCTTAACCAGAATCGTATCGCTCAGGAAGGAATCCCTGGTTTCCGGGTAGTCAACGGTATAGTGAAGGCCGCGGCTTTCTTTTCTGGCGCGGGCGCTTTGCACAATCAGTTTACCCACTGTGGTGATGTTGCGCAGTTCAATCAAATCTTTAGTGACTTTGTAATTCCAGTAATATTCATGGATTTCCTTCTGAATCATGTCAATGCGGCGTTCGGCGCGTTCCAGCCGTTTGTCTGAGCGCACGATGCCGACGTAGTTCCACATGCAGCGGCGGATTTCATCCCAGTTGTTGG
>CAZDYR010000327.1:0-3518 GCA_964509625.1 uncultured Smithella sp.
CGGCGATAAAGGGATGTTCAGAGTCGCGCCGCCTTTGGAACTCAAGAAGCTGGAAACGATCTTCCGGCACAAGGTTTTCAAGATGCTTCTGAAAAAGGGGAAGATCACCGAAGAAATGGTGAGGATGCTCAGCACATGGAGGCATTCCGGTTTCAATGTCTTCTGCGGCAACCGGATATCGCCGAAAGATGACGCGGCGATGGAAAACCTTGCGCGTTACATCATCCGGGCTTCTTTCTCCCAAGAGCGAATGACCTATCTGGATAAAGAAGGCACGGTCGTCTATACTGCCAAGGACAAAAAGACAAACAAGAGCTTCCCGGCACTGGAATGGCTGGCATCAATGTGTTCACATATCCCGAACCGGGGCGAACAGATGGTCAGATACTATGGCTATTACAGCAACGTCGCCCGGGGAAAACGGAAACAAAAAGGCACGGACGACATCATTCCCTGTATGACTGAACCGGTTGAAAATAATAAAGTCTTCCGGATAAATTGGGCAAGGTTGATTCAGAAAATATACGAGGTCGATCCTCTGGTCTGTCCGAAATGCAAGGGCGCCATGCGCATCATCAGCTTCATCGAAGACGCGCAGGTTATCCGCGATATTCTAACGCATCTGGGCCTCTGGCTGGTCCGGTCAAGACCGCCGCCCAAAATCCATGATCCGCCAAACATCGAATACGCCCCTGCTGATTATCGCGCTCATACGCCGCATCCACAAACCGACGCCTATTCCGATCCTGAATATTCATGGGATGATTACGTTCAGTCATAGCGCTTTCTTAAAAAAAAATAAGGCGTACCGGAGAGATCTGCCTGAAGTCCGGTTAAATTGGCCTTCCTGGCGTCTGAACAGGATGAAAAGAGAGGAGATTTCTCAATAGGACGAATGTTGCCAAATACCTTCAACGGGAACATCCATAAGGCATCCCACATCTTGTGGCAAAATATTCTTGACACACAAGAACACGTTTCTTATACTGCCAACAACAAAAAGGAAGTTCTTATCAATTCAATGAATGAAAGCACACTGGGGTCTGGTCAATCTGGGGCAGACCGGACGGATCAAAAAGAAGGATTGATGGCCGGCGTGGTACTGAAAAAATTCTCTAGACGGATCAGGGAGCTTTTGCGGTTTTCGGCAAAACCGAAGGCGGCTATTCTGATCGTGCATGGAGGGGACGGGCCGGCGGCCGGCGACTGGCTTTCCGTTTGCCTGAAAAACATCAAAAGATACGCGAACCGGTCGGACTATCGAATTTACCTGTGGAACAATACCCGCACAGATATTACATTGGACCGGATCGTAAAAAGCAATCCAGAGATGATCCTGATCGACGCCCCGGTCGGAGAAAAACTCAGGCACCCCCACGCCTCTGCACTGCAAAAGCTCTATGAACTGGCCCGCCAGGATCATATGGACTATGTTGTGACAATGGACACGGACACTTTTCCGGTGCGGGATTGCTGGCTCGACCATCTGATCCGGCAGTTGGATGATGAAGCGGTACTTGCCGGCGTATGGCGGGATGAATTGAAAGAGGCCATAGACCCTTATGTACACCCCAGTTGCTTATGCACGACAGCGGCATTCGTCGAATGTCATCGTCTGCGTTTTGACGATGTCGATATTTCACCGGAAATAAAGCAAGACACTCTTTCTCATTTCACGCGCGCTGCGAAGGTGGACGGGAAGAATATATTCAAGCTGAAAAGAAGTAATAAAAATCAGATCCACTACCTTATGGGCGGACTTTACGGTGATTGGATATATCATCACGGAGCCGGAAGCCGAAAAAAGGTTACGTTCTGGGGGGAGGAAAAAAGCGAGGCACTTCTGTTGAAGAATAAAATTATCAACCAGTCTCTGCAGCGACTGGTCTTTGATCACGAGCGATGTTACATGCAGTGGCTGATGGGGAAACCATTGAAACCGTCGGTCGATTGCACAGCTTTCCATACTGAAATTGAATATCTGAAGCAGACCTTGGCCAAAATGGATGCCAGCCATGCATGAGAAGGTTTACAGCTATTTTGAAAAAATATTATCCCAGCATGTTATCACCGGGAAGGTTCTTGAAGTCGGCGCAGTTCCGACGAAAGACGGTCTTCTTTTTTCCTCAATGCTGAACGGAGCCACTCAGAAAATCGGCATTAATCTGGATGGAGGTCAAACCATGATCAGGTTATCCGAGAAGCAGGAACGGTCCGACGTAAATATATTGACGGGTAATTCCAACGACATGTCTTTTTTTAAAGATGGAGAATTTCAAGTGGTCTTATCGAGCTCCACCGCCGAGCATGATAAATATTTCTGGAAAACGATCGGTGAAATGAAGAGGGTTTTGAACGTCGGCGGTTTAATGATCATCTGTGTTCCGGGATACGTGCGGGAGATCACTCTGGATATTTCTCCCCTGGTGACGTTTACCCACAGAGTTCATGACTGGCCCGGCGATTACTATCGCTTCAGTGAGCAGGCCTGCCGGGAAGTATTTTTTGAAGATTTTGAAGTATTTGATCAAAAGGCTCTGATGGTCGGAAAAGTCCCCAATATCATTACTGCCGGAATGAAACGTAAATGACGCCATCGATGAGTCAATCATCTGCGACGGGCAGAAAATATCTTTTTCTTCTTTGTCCACCCGCTTCCGGATCCACGCTCCTCCAGAAAATTCTTTCAACGTCTCCCCATACGTCCGTCTTTAAAGTGGAGGGACAGACCCTGGTCAAATCGGTTCTCTTTACTGAAGACCGGTGGAATCCGGGAAAAGTAATCCCCTGGGACCAGGTCAAAGAAACGTGGGCGCTCCATTGGGATCTGAATCAACCGGTTTGCGTGGAAAAAAGCCCCACGCATTTAATTCGTGCCAGACAACTGGCAGCGTGCTTTTCGCCGTCCTACTTTATGATCATAATGAGAAATCCTTACGCCTTCTGTGAAGGCGTTAAGCGGAGATGGGGCAAGTCTTTCACGTATCGCAATATTGCCAAATTATGGATTATCTGCGCTTTTTACCAAATCGGTAACATCAAAACATTAAAGCCTTGCCTCCGGTTTACGTATGAAGAGCTAACCGACAATCCCGACGTCGTTTGCCGGAAAATGATCGATTTTATTCCGGAGATCGATGAATTGCGACCGGAGAAAACATTTGATGTGTTCGAAAAGTCTCTGAACATTACCAATTTGAATTCAGAGCAAATTTCACATTTATCCCGTGATGATATTGCCGAGATCAATTCCGTGCTGAAACGATTTCCTAAATTTTTGTCATTTTTTCGCTATACCTATATCGATGTGTCGGCAGATGAAATTCAATTCGGGTTTGCCAAAGAAATATATGCCCGGATAAGGTCCTTGCCCCGATTGCCGAATGCTCTCCGCTGGAACAGAATGGAAAATACCGTCACTTTTCACGATACTTTACCATGAAAATTTTTTTTAAGATCATAGCTGTTAATTTAGCGGTTTTTGTTTTTTTGTGGATAGCGGTCGAAGTCTTATTGCG
>CAZDYR010000328.1:0-3514 GCA_964509625.1 uncultured Smithella sp.
ACCACAGACAGTGCGGCCAAAATTCCAACGTTCAGAGCCCCTGTCATCATCAGAAAAATCAACACGGCAAGCAAGCAGGCTGTCGCGTTAAAAAATCCATAATAAGTCAAATTCATACCCTGCCAGACGCCGTTAGATCCTTTTCGTCCGGGAAGACAGGCAAGAATTTGCCAGTCTTCCCCGGGCAATGTTCTGAAAGCCCAGAAGAACACAAGTAAGAGCACACCTCCAAGAATCAGAAGAAAGATTTCATCAAACATGATTATAGGACACTCCCTTCATGGCCCATTGCTTGCCTTTTCGCTTATAATGGATTTCCTTTTCCTCCTGACAGGCCATGCATAATTTGCTCATAGGTTCGATCAGCAGCCTTTTTTCATGAATCACCCTGCCGCAGTGATCGCAAATCCCGAATAACCCCCTGTCGATACGCAGAATGGTTTCTTTAATGTCGAGCATCAGCTCTCTTTCTCTGTCACGGCAGGCCAATTCGACAAATTTATTGCATTCCGTTGCCGCCTGGTCAAAGGGATCCGCCAAACAGCCCTCTGCTTTTTTCATTTCTGATCGGGTATTGTCAGCGTTTGACAAAAGATTCTCCATTCTCTTTACCAAAGCGTTTCTAATCAGATCCATTTTTTTCTGCCTCAGCATAGCAACCTCCTTGTGTTTCTCTCTCGTCACTGAAAATAATATTTTACTTCATTCAGACCGCGACACAACTGGCGATAAATGATCTGGCTTTGACATCCGTTTCCACCAGGGATTTGCCAAAGCCCCGACTGAAAATACTATCAGCTTCCGGATAAAACATATTGGCCGTGATATCGTCGGCAAATCGTACTCTGCTTTTCTGAAAAATCAAAACAACCGTACTGCTCCCGGGGCGAAAAAGGCTTTTAGGAAGTCCTTTTCTGACAAACATGCCTGTTCCGGCCGATACGGGATCCTCGTATTTCTTTTCGCTGTAACACTGGACAATATCACCGATCATCAAAGCCACCACTTCAATCATGGCCACAAGACCCACCCGGGTCCCGCCTTCCACATCCGTATCGATAATCGTCACAACACGCTTGTTTTTGGAATAGGGCGTCACAACGGATACAACCGCATTGGGATTGCAGGCGTGATAGGCTCCCGGGATTTGATAAAAATCAACGATTTTCCCGGCGACAGGCGTATGATTATAGTGATATTTTTCCGGAGTCAGCCTGAAAATCGCGAAATCACCTTCCCGGAAAGCTGAAAGCCAGGTGTGTTTATTAGAACCGAACATTTCCTCATAATCAAAAAACTTATCTTTGATGAACAAACCTGAATCTTCCAAAAAAGATCCCAGGAGCATCCGGGAATCGGCGGGCGACACCACGGCGCAGGGATCATGAGGCATCGGGCGGCATTCCCAGTAGCGGATTTTGCGTCCGAATATTTTCCTGAGCGTGTTGAGATTTTCCGGGGCATCCACACATTCTTGAAGATCGATATGTAATTGCCTGTGGACCTCCATATAATTGTTCATGCGATCGGACAGGATGCCGTCGTAATTCATATAACTCAGCGCGCGTGAAACCCTGGCGCTGATCAACTTGCGGAAAAGCCAGGACGACTGCTCACGGAGGCGGTAATAAATAAACTGCACGGCCTGATCGCCATAAAACTGCTCTGCCTTGATCTTGCGTGTATCACGTTCTATGTAATGATGTTGCATGTTTCATATTCCTATTTTTGATGGAGTTCAGTTTTGTAATAAATGTGAACCAGGATAATATTAATCATTTTCTCCAGTGTCTTTTCAGAAGCGGTTTCTTCCAATATCTCATCTCCGGTTTGACTTAGAAACTCACCGATTGACGCTTCCCGCAGAATCCCGTCCAGCAAATGTCTGATATCGCTTCTCAGACCCTCTGACACTTTTTCCAGTTTGTTTAAGTCTTCACCCAGTAATGCCAATGCCTCCTTAATATGCCGCGTGCGCAAATCCGTCCGGTAATACCGCTCCGCCTCCTGATTGAACTTTTCAGCGCTCAAATGCATCGGCGATTTCGCGCCCGACATCCGCAGAATTCCGGAGGTCAGCCTTCCACCAGCGGAAGAACTCTCCGGCTCACAAAGCCGGATTTCCAGGTCGTCGATTTCCTCCCGCATGCCCAGCATTTCTATCAGATCGGCCGCGTCCCGGCGTAAAACCGCGATCAGTGCCCGCCGGTATTCAAGATTGTATACCCGCACGTATCCTGGATAACGCCTGCTCAAACGCACCCGCTGTGTCCGGGCGATTATCTTTCTCAAAAGAACATTGCTGGTGTCGCTGCGCACAAAAAAAGTAGGAATGCCGATGGCGGCTCCGAAAAAAATTTGCCTTCTTTCACTTTCAATGGAAGGATCATCGGGAATATGGTCATGACGAATCTGCCCGGTGACAATATACTTGAACGCCGCCAGATAGAGAAGATTTTGCAGATTGACCGCCTGCCCCATATCCCGTGTAAAACTTTCGAAGAGGCTGTAATGCCTCCCTTCAAAACCGGAAAACCCCATCACGCTGTATTCACGAAGTTTCTCCAGAAGATAGAGAGACATCTTGGTGTCGAATACACCAAGGTCGGCCAGATCCTCTTTCAGGTGTTGTGAGTTATGAAGTTCACCGTTCAAAGCCGGACTCCTGTCCGTGCTCATGAGAACAACCAGGTAATCAATCAATCGGAAGTCGGGAACAAAATCACCCTTCAAGCGAAAGGTCCCGCTGATCATGCTGTCTAGCCATTTCGGGCCAAACGGGGTTAAAGACTTGCCCAGAACATTCAGATTGGCTTTCTTTTGCCAGCGCCGCCAGAGCATGCGCAGATGAGTATAATCCAGCTCATGAGGCAGGAACCCCAGGGCTTTTTCCGGATGAAAATCGACAAAATCAAAACGGTAGGGCGCGGCGCTGTACGTACCGACAAAAAGAGGAAGAAAATGCTCGACAATTTTCACGACCAGGTCACCCACATATTTTTCATCCCGTGCGGAAAATCCGGAAGCGGGATCGCGAAGCATTTGGCTGAGCTTTTTGCTCCCCAGGCTTACATGGGTCCCGTTATTGGCCAGGCTGATGTTGGACAAATTGGGCAATGACACCAGATTGCTGGTAATAATGCCCGCTTCTCTCAGCTTTAAAACCGCGTTAAACTGGCTGCGACTCAAAACACGATGGCACAAATGCATGTATTCATGTTTTTCGACACCTCTATCCCAGCCGGAAAGGCATGGATTCATGAATAATTCACGGTAAAAGGCATCCGAAACACACTGACTTAATATTTTCTGGCGCGTCGGTGGATGCGGTGATAGAAAAACCATCGCTTTTTGCCCATTCTCCCGGAGAGAATACTTGGTGTTGGCATACATCACCAGCAACTGCGTTAACAAAAAGCGTGCGGCCATTTCTTTGGCCACAACACGTCCCATGCCCGTTTCAGACTGCATCGCCATCACATAAAACGAGGAAGTTTCCGGTGACGTATTATCA
>CAZDYR010000329.1:0-3500 GCA_964509625.1 uncultured Smithella sp.
GGCAGATCTGATGAAAATAGGGGCAAAACTGGGGGCGGATGTCCCTTTTTTTATTTTCGCGGCCTCAGCTTTTGCCACGGGGATCGGCGACGAACTTCAAACATTGTCCGATATGCCTGAAATCAATCTGGTTTTAATTAATCCCGCCTTTGAACTCTCTACAAAATCGGTTTATCAAAATCTTAATTTAACATTGACAAAGAAAAAAAATAATTATAGCATTCCGCGATTTTACGCACTGGGTGACGTTATTCGGGAATTGCATAATGATTTAGAATCGGTATCGCTTAAAATGCATCCCGAATTAAATGATTTCAAGCAAATGCTGATCAATGAAGGCGCCCTGGGTTCTTTGATGTCGGGCAGTGGCCCCACGCTATTTGGCATTTTTCAGGATGAAAAATCGGCAGAAAACGCGCGGGATGCTATTTTGAAAAAAGTTTCAGAAGATTGTCTGGTCTTCTTTGCCCAATCACTGCAGTAGCTGTTATCATTCGGTTTTATAACTTAAGAAAGACGATGGGGCGTCGTCAAGCGGTAAGACACAGGATTTTGGTTCCTGCATTCGGAGGTTCGAATCCTCCCGCCCCAGCCAGAAAACATGGTGGAGAAAGATTAAATGCTAGAAAGAATTAGGGTTTTCTCCGGTAATGCCAATATCGCGCTAGCCCAAAAAATTTGCGACAAACTGGGAGTCTCCCTGGGTAAGGCCAATGTGACTACCTTCAGCGATGGGGAAACACGTGTCGAAATAGATGAAAATGTCCGCGGGATGGACGTTTTTATCATTCAGTCCACCTGCACGCCGGTAAACGTAACGCTGATGGAATTGCTGATCATGATCGACGCCATGAAACGGGCCTCCGCGGACAGAATCACCGCCGTTGTTCCCTACTACGGATATGCAAGGCAGGATCGGAAAGTTGCCCCCCGCGCGCCGATTTCGGCAAAATTGGTCGCGGATCTGATTACCACTGCGGGCGCCCAGCGCCTTTTATCCATGGACCTGCATGCCGGTCAGATTCAGGGCTTTTTCAACATCCCCGTGGACAATCTCTTCGCGACTCCCGTTTTGATTGATTATATGAAGAGAAATTATCAGAATGACACGGTGGTTGTGTCGCCGGATACCGGAGGCGTGGAGAGAGCCCGTGCTTTCGGCAAAAGGCTCGGTGCGTCTCTGGCTATAATCGACAAACGCAGAGAAGGCCCCAACGAAGCCCAGGTGATGAATATTATCGGTAATGTCAAAGGCAAACGGGTGGTTATCCTGGATGATATGGTCGATACGGCGGGAACCGTCGTTCAGGCGGCCAACGCGTTAACAGCGGCCGGCGCGACAGAAGTATCCGTCTGTTGCACGCATCCGGTTTTATCGGGTCCGGCCATCGAACGAATCGAAAGTTCCAACATTAAGGAATTTATCGTTACGGATACCATCCCATTAAGTGAGAAAGCCGCCGGCTGCAAAAGAATAAAAATATTGTCGGTGTCCGGTTTGTTATCCGAGGCCGTGCGCCGCATATATTATAACGATTCAGTAAGCTCATTATTTATTTAGGAGGAGAGGGGTAAATGGAAATAACCGATTTAGCGGCCCAGGTCCGTAAAGAACAGAAGAAAGGTCCGGCCCGCCGGATGAGGCAGCAGGGATTTGTGCCGGCCATTTTTTATGGCGGATCGGCCGAGAACATTCAACTGGCTGTGAAGAGCAGTGACCTGTTGAAACTGCACAAGGAAAAGAAGGATCACGCTTTTATCAAGCTGATCATCGATGACGGTGGAAAGAAACTGGAGAAGCTTTCTTTGATAAAAGAATTGCAGGTTCAGCCTTTGACCGGAAAGTTATATCACGCCGATTTCTACGAAGTGGATATGAAGAAGAAGCTCGCGTTTGACGTCACCCTGAATTTTACGGGGAAAGCCATCGGCGTGGAAAACGGCGGAGAACTCCAGCATATCAAACGTGAAATCAAAGTTTTGTGTCTGCCGGCGGATCTGCCCGATCATATTGATGTTGACGTTACGTCCATCGAGATCGGTCATTCCGTTAAAGTAAAAGATATCAAAATTCCGGAGGGGCTGACTCATCTTGACCCGCCGGATGCCGCCGTTGTGTCGGTGGCCGCCGTCAAAGTCGTGAAGGTCGAGGCTGCTGAGGCCGCCGCTGCTGAAGGTGCCGCCGCTGCTGAAGGCGCCGAAGGCGCGAAAGCCGCTGAACCGGCAAAAGAAGAAAAGAAAGAAAAGGAAAAAAAGTAAAGTTTAGCAAGAATTGGACGGGAGACATTGCTTCCCTTTAGCTTGGGCAAAATATTTCTTCGGTTTCAAAAAGAGAGGGAGCAGATGGCGTATCTGATTATCGGTCTGGGTAATCCGGGTAAACGCTACGAGTCAACCCGTCATAATATCGGGTTTATGGTTCTGGAGACGCTTGCCGGTCGACTGGACATTGAATTAAGGCAAAAGAGTTTCGACGCATTATGGGGCAAAGGGACCGTGGATGGAGAAAAAGTCCTGCTGGCCGAGCCCCGGACTTTTATGAATTTGAGTGGTACTGCGGTAAGGCAATTGCAGTCGTTCTTTAAAACGGATATCAGCAATCTCATCGTTATTCACGATGATCTCGACCTGTCTTTCGGCGCGATCCGGTTGAAGGCGGGCGGGGGGACTGCCGGTCATAAAGGACTGGCATCTATCGAGTCTAACTTGGGATCTTCCGAATTTATAAGGGTGAGACTGGGTATCGGTAAACCAGTTGACAAATCCCGAATTGAGGGTTATGTGTTGGAACCCTTCCGGAAGGAAGAGCAGGCGGTTTTACCGGATGTGATTAACCGGGCGGCCGATGCCAGCGCTGAAATTGTTTTAAATGGTCTGCAGCAAGCGATAAGCAAGTACCAGACAAAAAATATAAATTTTTTAAAGAAGGAGGACTAGTTAATGTTTAAAGACAGACGAAGTATCTGGACATTTTTACTGAGCACTTTGATGATCCTGCTCGCTGCCGGCGCCGCTTTTGCCGGTGAGGCCGACATCAAGGTTCCCGATTTGACCCAAGTTTCATTTTTGGGTGGTTCCCTTGCCGGGTTGACCATTCTTAATGTCGGGTTGTTGATTTGCGTGATCGGTATGGGATTCGGTATCATGCAATATGTTCAAACGAAAAACCTGCCCGCGCACAAGGCCATGCTGGATGTCTCCCAGACCATTTGGGAAACCTGCAAGACCTATCTTTTCCAGCAGGGTAAATTCCTCATTGCGTTGTGGATTTTGATCGCGATCTGTATGATTTATTACTTTGGCGCTCTGTCCGGAATGCCTGTGGGAGAAATTATTATCATTCTGGTCTGCTCGATTCTGGGTATCCTGGGTTCCTATGTTGTAGCCTGGTTCGGCATCCGGATCAACACGGTAGCCAACTCCCGCGCCGCCTTTGCATCGCTTTCCGGCGAACCCTTAAACATCGTGAACATCTGCCTGCGTTCCGGTATGAGCGTTGG
>CAZDYR010000330.1:0-475 GCA_964509625.1 uncultured Smithella sp.
CGGGTCAGCGCCTTTATGGATTCAGGCGGCAACCATCATTCACTTTTAGCGTTCAAGAATTTAAGATTTGTCAAAATTTGCCGACATGATATAATGTGTTCTATCTCCCAAGTTTTTTAGTCACCATGCTTTAATAGGTTGGTTGTTTACGTCAACTGGTCTTACACCGTGAGGAGGAATTCTTTTATGAAAAGTTTTTTCTCTAATTTGAAACTGGGGAAGAAAATCCTTCTGGCTCCAGCCGTCATTTTCGTCTTTCTTCTGCTTATTTCCCTGGGCACCTACTGGGCTTTGTCCATACAAAATCGTTCGATAGATGATATCTATAACAACCGGTTCAAAGGTTACCAGCAAAGTTCGCAAATTATTGTTGATATGTCCGGTGTGCAAACAAAACTTTATAAAATCATGAATTGGATTGCTTCCAACTATGACAAACAGCGGATTGAGGATCTGGCGAAACAAATTGATGCTC
>CAZDYR010000330.1:485-3497 GCA_964509625.1 uncultured Smithella sp.
TCAGATCGCCGCAAATGTCGAGTTTACCAAAAAAATTGTAAGCTCTCCTGCGCTCATGCCGGAAGAAAAAAAGTATTATCAAACCGCTTATAACAACCTTCTCGAATTTCAGAAGCAGGCGAAAAGCGCGCTGGAAATAGCCGCCCAGGATGCCAATACAGCTGTCATGGCTTTCGGAATGGCCGAGGATGCGTTTGCGGCGCTGGACAAGAGTCTGCGTGAGCTGAACGCGCTTGAGGATAACCTCAGCAAAGAGAAATATGAATATTCCGTATCGGTAGCCGGCAAGACGGTAGCTATTTTTCTGTTTACGCTGCTGATTGCCGTGGTCGTATCGCTGATCACCAGTTTTTTCATAAAAAGGCTGATTCTGTCGCCGATCAAGGAAACCATTACCGTCCTCAGTGAGCTGGCGGAGGGGGATCTCACCCAAGACATTCATTTGCAGTCGAATGATGAAATCGGTGAACTGGTCCAGTCCGTGAATACCATGCGCCGGAAAATGAACGACGCGGTCGGACAGGCGATGAATGTGTCGGCGGTTTTGACGGATTCGGCTTCCAAGGAGGCGGCGGCGATCGAAGAAACGTCCGCGTCTCTTGATGAAATCGCTTCCATGACCCGGCAAAACGCGGAAAATACGACGGCGGCGAACCAGCTCATGCTGTCGGTCAAGGACGCCATTCAGAAGGCGAATGAGACCATGTCCCAGTTGACCCGATCCATGAGTGAGATCACCAAGTCGAGTGAGCAGACTCAGAAAATCGTCAAGAGCATCGATGAAATTGCCTTTCAAACCAATCTCCTCGCTTTGAACGCGTCCGTGGAAGCCGCCCGCGCGGGTGAGGCGGGTGCCGGTTTTGCCGTTGTCGCCGACGAAGTTAGAAATCTTGCTATGAGAGCCAAAGAGTCGGCGAGTGATTCCTCCAATTTGATCGAAGATATCGTCCGAAAGGTTAAAAGCGGTGAAAATCTTGTTCACGCCACCAGCGCGGCGTTTACCGAAGTGACATCAAGCTCGGATAAGGTGGTCGATCTGACAAAGGACATTGCCACCGCGTCTCAGGAACAGTCCCAGGGCATCGGACAGGTCAACAACGCCATCGCCGAGATGAGCACGACAACCCAGCAGAATGCCAGCAACGCCGAAAATTTGTCGGCAATCATGTCCATTTTTAAAACAGACAATTCGTCCGGTGAGCCGCTTCGGGATGCGGGTATATCGCATGGTCATTTGCTGAAGGGCGGACGTCAGAGGGTGAAAATCGGCAAGGCCCTGCCCATCCCATGAAAACGCTGCGGCATCTTAAATATTCATCATCCCCGGTGATGAAACACTACTAAATATAAAAAGGAGGTAACAGGCAATGAAAAAAGTATTGGCATTGGTGATGGTTTTCGTGTTTTCAGCCATGGTAAGTATTGCATCGGCGCAGGATAAGGGAACCCCGGAAGACGCCAAATCACTGGTGAAAAAAGCCGTGGCCTACATGAAGGAAGTCGGGAAAGAAAAAGCGATTGCCGAGTTCAACAACCCCAAAGGAAAGTTTGTTTACAAGGATCTTTACGTCTGGGCGACCGGAATGGACGGTACAAACCTGTCTCATCCTTACACCCCTGCACTCATCGGCAAGAATATGTATAATCTAAAAGATGCCGACGGCAAGCTATTTGTGCAGGAAAGAATTAATCAAGTGAAGGCGAAAGGCAGTGGAACAATAGAATACCGCTGGACCAATCAGAATACCAAGAAAGTCGAACTGAAGGTGGCCTACTTCGAAGAGGTGCCTGGCATGAATCTGTTCCTGAATTGCGCCTATTACAAATAAGCTCGAAAAGACTTAAATTGCAAAAAGCCGGCTGTCGTGATGCTTTCTAAAACGACAGCCGGCTTTGTTTCTACCAGGGATCGACAAATGAATGGCCGGCGTCTTCGGGCCTTCTGGCGGGGACGGATTTCAATCCCTGCATGATCCACTTGCGCGTATCGGCCGGGTCAATGACCGCGTCGATTTCCAGATAAGCGGCCATATTGATGGCTTTGCCCCGTTCATACAACTGGGCAACCAGAAACTCATAGAGCTCTTCGCGTTTTTGAGGATCTTCAATGGCGGCGAGTTCCTTTTTAAAGCCGGCTTTGACCGCGCCTTCCAGTCCCATGCCGCCGAATTCTCCGCTGGGCCAGGCGGCTGTGAAGAAAGATTCGTGGAACCCCCCCCTGGCCATGGCCATAACACCCAGGCCATATCCCCTGCGTAAAACGACGGTAAAATAAGGCACGGTGATATGCGAACCGACGACAAACATCCGGCAGACGTGGCGAACCTGTGCCCGCTTTTCGATTTCCGGTCCGACCATAAAGCCCGGTGTGTCGCAAAGCGAGAGAATCGGGAGACCATGGGCGTTGCAAAGCATCATCAATCGGGCGGCCTTGTCCGCGCCTTCCGCTTCAATCGCGCCGGCCATGTGCATGGAGTTGTTGGCGATGACGCCGAAGGGGCGCCCTTCAATACGCAGAAGCCCCGTGACCATGCCGGGACCGAATTTAGGACGCAACTCCAGGAATGAATCGGTGTCGGCAAGGCCCTTGATCACCGTTCGCACGTTGTAAGCGCGTTTGCGGCTTTCCGGGATCAGGGTGCGAAGTTTCAGCGGGTCGCCCGCTTCCCACGATGAAGTTGCTCCCTGGAAATAGGACAGATATTTTTTAGCCGTGGCGACCGCTTCCGCATCATCTTCCACTTCAATATCTACAACGCCGTTTTGCGTTTGTATACCCATTGGACCGACTTCTTCCGGTTTGAAAACCCCCAGCCCGCCGCCCTCGATCATGACGGGTCCCCCCATGCCGATACTGGAGTTTTTCGTAGCGATAATCACATCGCAGCAGCCTAAAAGCGCGGCGTTTCCGGCGAAGCAAAACCCCGATACGATGCCGACCACCGGAACATAACCGCTCAGCCTGGCAAATGCGCCGAAAGTGGAAGGGTCCAGTCCTGCGATCACCACGCC
>CAZDYR010000331.1:0-3446 GCA_964509625.1 uncultured Smithella sp.
TGGCCATCCGAAAACGGATAGGCCCCGGCCCGGGGCGTGAAACCGGCGCGGCCGTTGAACTTGCCGTTGTAGGCTTTACCCTTAAAGCGGACATGCCGGTGCTTTTGGAAAACACTCCAGGGGATGAACTGCAAATCCAGCCATTCGCCCTGAAAAATAACATCGGCCGGCTCCCCGAAGGAATGAACCGACAAATTCTTTAATTTAATTCCCAGAGGCAGAGAGGGGTGAAAGGTCTCTGTTTTCAGGACAAAATTTTGAAATGAAACAGCGTCCTCCAGTTTCGGCTTCAACAGCGCCGACGGAAAAAGAAAATATAAAAAGACACCCGTGATGAAGATGGCATAGAGGACGAGCCATAAAATCTTATTTTTCAGAAAGCGCATCATTCCTTATTGACCTCCCGAACGGGAAACCGTCGGTGTGTATGACGCAATTAAAATCTGCGCGCTGATGTATTCCGGGCTTTCCTTCATTTTATCAATCGTAATCCTTTTAACCCTGATCATCTCGTCCGGCGATTCAACCTGATGCAAAAAGTCCGTCAGTTGTTTGATCGTCAGTTTTTCGAGCTTCAGGTCGATGAGGGATTCCTCAAAAGACGCGGATTTTGTCCCCTGCATGGAATTCATCTGCTTGATGCTGCCTTTTACACCGGCCGACATCGCCTTTTTTTCCAGATAGGAGAACAGCGTGAAATCACCGCCGCGCGAGGCCAGTACGCGCTTGATCCGGGATATTTGAGCGTCCTGGACGGCAAACTCGGTATCCATCCTGACCATTTCTTCGAGCTTCTTCGAATTGCCGGAGATGGACTTCTTCATTTTGGCTTTCGCGTCCCACAGCGGAAAAACGACAAACGCCAGTACCACCGCCACAAGAACGAAAGCCGCTCCAAAACCCACGACGTATCGCTGCCGGGTATCCAGATTTGTCCAGTACGCAGAGATCATTCCAGTTCAATCCTCATATCAAAATTCACCCGGGATCCTTCCCGCGCCAGAGAGGTTGATCCGATGGCGACATTTTTAAAATATTTTGACTTCTGAAGTTCATTTTTCACGGCGGTAACGTCATCTATCTTTGCTGCTTCGCCTTTGATAATCATCACGCGGTTTTCATAATACAGGTGGGTAATCACCAGATCCAGAGAGGGTGAAATGAATCCGGACAAGTCTTTCAGCAGTTCAAGAACCGTGACCGATGAGCCGCCTTCGCCGATGCCGTATGCTTTTCTGTCTTCGGAAAGCTTGTTTCTTAACTGGGCGACCGGATCGACCATGGCTTGCGCTTCAGGATAATGTTTTTTAAAAATCAGGCTGATTTGATTTTTCAGATAGGCGGCCTGAGAGCTTTGAAGACGATAGTCAAGGAACTGGTGGACAGCCGCCAGCAGAATGATGATCGCGGCGGCAATCGCGGCCCATTTGAACTGCGCCCGCAAACCGCCGAAGCCCTGCCGGGTCACGAATTCCCCCTGTCTGAAATTGAAGGACTTCGCCGCGGAAAAGGCCCTTTTCACCGTGGCCAGCGCCGTGTTCATGATGGGCGGCTGGTAGGACATCCGTATCCTTCCATCGATTTCCAGCTGGCCCGCGTGTTTGTAATCGACAAGCTCCGCGGTGAATGTTTTCCCGAGCTCATCACGGAGAGGCTGGAACAGAGAACCCCCGCCGGTCACGTTTATTCTGGCCGGAGCGCTGTGCAGCGTCTTATTGAGCAGCATGAATTCCACGGTGCTCTTCAGGGAGATGCAGAACTGGCGGCAAAAGGCTTTCGCCTGCGACGAATGCTTTTCCCAGCTTTTCGCGCCGAAATTCGCGTTGATTTTTATCCGTTCCGCCTCGCCGGTTTCACAGGACAAATCCTGGGCCAGCGCGGACGTGACCGTGTTGCCGCCAAAGACAAAAGAGCGGATCTGAACCATCGCGTTTTTCTCATAAAAAACCGCGAAGGTGGAAGAGGCGCCGATGTCCAGAAGGATGCCCGTGCCCGTAAAATTCTTTTGTTCCAAAAGCGGCAAAGCCAGGGCGGCTGTGGCGATATCGATCACGGACACCCTGCCCAGTTGCGTCTCGACCGCCGCGATGATTTGCCGGATTCTTTCCTTCCCGATGGCGGCCACCAAAAGCCCGTTGTCGGGGAGGTGAACATAATCCACGACAACTTCCTCAATCGGCAGGGGCAAAAGAGGTTCCAGCTCAAAAGGAAGAGTTTTTTTGATTTTGCCTTCATCGCGGAAAGGCAGGTGGACCTGTCGATACATGACATCCGAAGGAGGCAGGGATACCACGCATTGAATTTTCGCCGGCGCGACGGGCCGGATGGCGTCCGCCATTTTTTTTAGCGCCGCATCCAGATCAACATCATCCGTGAGCGGCACCGTTTCAGCCGCGATCACACGGGCATCGGCCCGGCCTCTGCGGGCCGCCAATACGGCTTTAATGGTGTCAGACCCGATATCCAGGCCAAGAATTGTCTCCGGCATTATTCCTGCCTCCAGCTCATAACCTGGAAAGGCGACCGCTGAATAACGCCGCTGATGGTCTGCTCCATGCTTTCGGTCACTCCGGTTGCGTAAATTCTGAAATAATTGCTTTTCACCATTTCAATCAATTCCGGCTTTATCGTGATCCCTCCCATTCCGGGTACGTTTTTATACCAGGTAACGGACGACAGATTATTGCCTGACTTTTTCCGGTATTCATCCATTTTGTCGGCTAATTCCGCCGTCATATCGGGAGAAAGGGCTCTTAAAACCAATTTGGGCGCCGTGTTGATATTGACGGCACCGGTACCGTAAATGGTCACATATTGAATCAGGCCGGGTTTCTTGCTTGTTCCGGCAAAAAGTTCTTTTGTGATACCTTTTATCATAAGCAATTCCTCAATGCAATCCAAGGGTTCATTTTTCGCCGCATAGGGAATAGCCAGGGACGCGTAATAGGAACTTTCCGCGCCCATGCCGGAAATGTCGCTGTTCTCATCGATCCAGTCGATCATCGCGTCCACGATTTCCAGCGCTTGTTGGTCCTCCAGTTCAAATTCAGGCAGCCTCAGCAGCCTGAGCAGCATATCTTTAATGTCGGCATTCACCGCGCCGCCGGTGACAAGTTTGTTGAGCGGAATTTTTCCCTTTTCATCTTCGATCCGGACCAGAAAATATCCGTCGGGAAAAAAAGACTTGGACTGGCCGGATAAAACCTCCGCGTGAGCCCAGTCATCGCGCAGGGTCTCGTAATCATTCTTCGCGTTCACCAGCAGGGCCGCCGCTCCGTAAAAACCGGACTTGGCGATATAGCCGAGCCGGATGCCGTCGCTCAGATTGGTCGCGTCGTACACATCGGTCCGGGTCGACCGGTTGAGCTCCAGCGCCGCGGCCGCCAGAATGCTGACGATCAGTATGACCGTGATCAACGCGATGCCGGACTGACTCCGCATGATGG
>CAZDYR010000332.1:0-1601 GCA_964509625.1 uncultured Smithella sp.
CCCAGTTCGCGGCCACACTCTCAGCCGGCATGAAAAGCCTGCACCTGCAGAACAAAACCATCATGCCGGTCATCGATCATCATTCTTTCCAGTCGCGCATTGAGCTCTTTTCCATCCTGAAATCGATCTTGAACACCGGCTACTGGGAAATTTACAACGCCTATGAAGCGGCGCTTTCTTTCTATTCCGACGGCCGCGTCAACCTTCTCAATATCTATCAGAGAGAGAAACCCGGAAAAGACAAAATCAGTGTGGCGCTTCTGGGCAGGCCTTACGCCGTTATGCAGAATTCCATGAACAAAGGCATACCGGACATCTTCAGCGCCCTTCACATCAAAACATTTTATCAGGACATGCTGCCGGTCGATCAGGAGGATTTATCCGAAATCGAACCGCTGCTCAACAGAACGCACTGGAATTACGCCGCGAGGATTTTACAGGCGGCGATTTATGTCGCGCGCACGCCCGGACTTTATCCGGTATATGTCACATCCTTCAAATGCAGCCCTGATTCCTTCACCCTGGAATACTTTAAACGCGTCATGGACAAATACAGCAAACCGTATTTGATCCTCGAACTCGACGAGCACGATTCCAATGTCGGTTACGAAACCCGCATCGAAGCGGCCGTGCGTTCATTCAACAATCACCACAAAGATAAAGACCTGCGCCTGGTTTCATCGCGCGCGCTGCCGCTCAATTCCGAATGCGTTAGAAAGATTAAAGACAAGACGCTGCTTCTGCCCTGTTTTGATCCCATCAACTCCAAACTGCTGGAAGCCGTGTACATTAAGGAAGGCATTGACGCAAGGATGGTGCCCCTGACGGATCGAACCATTCAACGCGGCCTGCGCACCAACACGGGGCAATGCCTGCCCGTCAATCTGATCGCTCAAAGCTATATGGATTACGTTGAAGAAAATCTTCTGGATCCGGCCGGAACGGTCGGCTGGATATTTGACAGCCACGTCGCCTGCAACATCCGTTTATATCCGCAACTGATCAAGGGCATCATGGAAAGCACAGGGCACGGCATGGAAAAGATTGACGTGTATATGGGCAGTATTTCGCTTTCGGACATCTCCATGCAGGCATCCATCGACGCTTATTTCGCGCACATGTTCGGCGGCATGCTGCGTAAAATCGGCTGCCGGATTCGCCCCTATGAAAAAGAAAAAGGCATGACGGACAGAATCATTACGCAGGCTGTAACCATCCTTTACAACACGCTTCTGGGCGGTAGAAGCAAGGACGACGATTTAGTCAAAGTGATGAACCTGTTTAAAAAGATAGAAACCGTCCCCGGACGCCGTCCGAAAGTGGCCATTTTCGGCGATATGTACGCGCGGGACAACGACGTCTTCAATCAGGATTTGATGCATTGCATTGAGGAATACGGCGGCGAAGTCATCACGACACCGTTCAACGAGTTCGCCAAACTCATCGCCAGCCCTTACATGCGGCGCTGGTTTCTGGAAGGCGAGTTCATGGACGTTTTATTCGCCAAAACGCTGATCACGCTCGTCAACCAGTTGGAGAAAAGCTACTATAAAATTTTTAATGAGGTCTTAAACGAGCCGGCGCGGGACAGCGTCATTGAT
>CAZDYR010000332.1:1611-3434 GCA_964509625.1 uncultured Smithella sp.
GACTATAAGAAAATATACGAGCACTTTAACGTTACCGTGCAGCATTTCGGCGAGTCCACCGACAACCTGCTGAAGATAACCGCCCTGATGCAGCACTATCCCGATATATCACTCTTTGTGCAGACTAACCCCGCTTTCTGCTGCGCGGGACTGGTCACCGAAGCCATGGCCTCACGCATTGAGGAATATACGGGCGTTCCCATCGTGACGCTCAATTACGACGGCACGGGAAAGAACATCAATTCCAAAATCAGTCCCTATATCAAATTCCCGCGGCGAAAAACGGCAAAGGTTGCGCGATAGCTCTGCTACTACGAGCTACGAGCCAATAGCTGTGAGCTTTTTCTTTATCCTTTCGCCTTAATCCTTGCGCCTCAGCCCTCACGCTTTTAGCTTATCCTTTAGCCTTTTGCCTTGATCCTTGAACCTTTTATCTTGGTTCTTATCCATCCACTATCCACAATATACCATTCACTATTTTCGCCTTTTTCTGTCCTCCGCCGGCGGAGGTGGCGCAATACCCTGAAGGGCACGCGAGCGCCGGAGGTGGAAATCTTCTTTTACTACGAGCTACGAGCTATCAGCTTTTTCTTTTTTCTTTTTTCTTTCACCTTGAACCTTTTACCTTGGATCTTATCCATTCACTATTCACTATTCACTATTTTGCCTTACTCCTGACACCTCGACAGCTTTCTGCGAGGTGATTTAATCATCAATAAAGAGTGATTCAAATTGACGTGGTCTGATGATTTTTGTTTTCCCATATTTATGAAGCGTTAACAAATCATCATCACCTGTTACCAAATATTCTGATTTCGACGCCAAAGCGCACTGGAGAATATTATCATCATCAGCGTCACGGCATGTCCTTTCAATAAAAATCAAAGGTTTGTTGATTTCAAATGCCGCTTCTTCAATAAGCTTTAATGCCATTGCAATTTCCCGGCTTGACGCTTTGACTTTTTTTTGAAGAAATTTTTGAAACTCCTGCAGGATAAAAGGGCACAGGATCAATGAAAATTCATTTCGGCGCGCCCTTAGAAGAAGCTTGGCGCACAGGCCGTCAGTAAGGAATGCGGCTATTAATACGTTAGTATCAAAGACCGCTTTCATGATACCGCCTTGAAAATATCGTCGTCAGTTATGAATCCAGCTTTTTTTGCTTTCGCGGAAAGTCGTTTCCTTGTTTCCTTGAATTTAATTTCCCAAAGATAATTATTTAAGGACTCTTTTACAATGTCACTTTTGTTTCTTCCGGTAGCTTTGGCAAAGCCATTAAGCTCTTTCGCCATTTGTTCCGGCAGGCTTACAGATAATACGTTTCTCATTGGTCACCTCCTGCACTACAATACACTACATTGACGATTTTGGCAAACAGGTAAAAAGACTGGTTCATACAGCTTGAGGACTTTGCCATCCCGCTTAAGCGGGACGAGCGTTGATTCTCCGCAGCTTGCTGCGATATAATGACTTTCCTTGCAAACCTCGACAGCTTGCTGCGAGGTGGTTGATTAACTCTTCAGTTGCCATTTCCGGTTTAAGTGGGAAACGAGGTAATATTTGATCATCCTGACACCTGAAACCTCACACCCATCACCTATGATTTGATTCCTAACCCTCTAATCCGTCTAACCCGTCTAATCCGTCCAATCTGCTTCTACTACGAGCTATGAGCTACAAGCTTTTTTCTTTCGCACCGGCATGCGCCAGTCTCCGCGCCGCGCTTCGATTTTGCCTTTAGCCTTGCACCTTTCTCCTTACGCCTCACCCCTCACGCTTTTAGCTTATCCTTTAGCCTTTTGCCTTGATCCTTGAACCTTTTA
>CAZDYR010000333.1:0-3419 GCA_964509625.1 uncultured Smithella sp.
GCGCCGGACATGGTCTTCGGTGTAATAGCGATAGGGGATCGCATAAGTATAGGCGTAAGCCGGAATGGTCTGGTGAAACGCCGTGTCGAAGACGGCCACCTGCGGCACATCGGGCATCAGCCTGGTACAAACATCAATACCCATCAGGTTCGGCGGATTATGGAGCGGTGCAAGCTTTTTCGTTGACTCGAGAATTTCCCGGATGGCGGTATCGACCACCACAGACGTTCTGAAATGCTCGCCGCCGTGAACCACCCGGTGACCGACGCCGCCGATTTCTTTCATGTCCGCAAGGATTCCCTGCTTTTGATTCGTCAACGTGGACAGCAGGGCATGCACCGCCTGATGATGATTGGAAAGAAGCTGGTTATCCGTAAAAATGTCGCGCCCTTCCACGTCATGGCGAAAGAGCGAATTGGCAAGTCCGATGCGGTCCGCCTGACCTGACGCCAGGACTTCGCTTGTCTCCATCTCAAAGAGTTTATATTTGAGCGAGGAGCTGCCGCAATTTAAAACCAGAATCTTCATAGACTGCGCCTCAATACCTTGTTTTTGCGGCGGGCCCGCCCGCGGGGCTGTCCAGGCCGCTTCGGACCACGACAAAGATCCGGTAAAATAGGGTTAGAATCAAAAAGCCAACCGCCCAGACGCCCAGGGTGATGGCGATTTCCGGACTCGTCGGGCTATATTCGGTAATCGCCTCCAGTGGCGACGGAATAAAACCCGTGATGACCAGACCCAGACCCTTCTCGATCCAAAGCGACACAAAGACGGCAACACAGGCTATGGTCAGCCACCTTTCTCTTTTACGGACCGCAGGGATGATCAGCATGATCAGGGCAGCAAAAGCCAGAACGGTGGATGTCCACATCCAGGGAACCAGATTGACATGGCCGTGCAGACCGGTGAACATATAAATAAAATGCGCTTCATGCTCGGGCAGTCCGCCGTAAAAAACCGTGAAGATTTCCACCCCGACAAAGAAAATGCTCACGGCCAATGCGTAAGCCACAATCTTGGCCATGGCTTGAATTGCTTTTTCTCCGGCAGCAAAACGGCCGAGATGTTTCAAAATCAAACAAATGATGATGAGCAGCGCCGGACCCGAGGCAAACGCGGAGGCCAGAAACCGGGGCGCCATGATGGCGGTAAGCCAGAAACTCCGTCCGGGAAGGCCGGCATAAATAAAAGCGGTGACGGTATGAATGCTTATTGCCCAGGGGATGGAGAGATATATTAAGGGCTTCACCCATCCCGGCGGCGGAATTTCTTTTTTGTTGCAAGAGAGGATCACCCAGCCGGTCACAAGATTGATCAGCAGATAGCCGGACAGAACGACCATATCCCAGAAAAGAATCGAATTGGGCGTCGGATGCAAAATTACATTCATGACACGGGACGGCTGGCCCAGATCGACAAAAACAAAAAGGACGCACATAACGACGGCGGCCACGGCCAGAAACTCGCCCAGCACGGTGATCCTGCCGAACGCCTTGTAGTCATGCAGATAGTAGGGCAACACCAGCATCACGGCGGAGGCGGCCACGCCGACCAGGAAGGTGAACTGGGCAATATAGAGCCCCCAGGAGACGTCCCGGCTCATCCCCGTAATGCCCAGGCCATATTCGAGCTGGCGCAGGTAGAAGAAGAAACCGGTGGCGGCGATCGCCAGTAAAAAAGCGATCCAGACTCCATAAGCGCGGCTGCCTTTTAAGGCTTTTTCCAGCATAGCATCCTCACAGGATATAATAAATCTGCGGGGCGGTGCCTAAATTCGCGCGCCTTCGCAGGGTAAAACTTTTTTCAATCATTATGCGGATTTCCGAGCGGGGATTCTCCACATCGCCAAACACAATGGCTTTTTGTTTGCAGGCCAGGACACAGGCCGGAAGCAGACCTTTGGCCAGCCGCTCTTCACAGAAATTGCATTTCTCCACGACGCCTTTCGTGCGCGTCGGAAAATCCGGATTGATCTTCGCGATAAACGGACGGGGATCGCGGAAGTTCATACTTCTTGCGCCGTAAGGGCAGCCGGCCATGCACAGGCGGCAGCCGATGCAGCGGTGATAGTCCATCATCACGATGCCGTCGGGGCGCTGAAATGTCGCTTGTGTCGGGCAGACCCGGACGCAGGCCGGATTGGCGCAGTGGTTGCACAAAACCGGCACCCGCATTTTTTGAAGCACCTGCCCCTGATAGGCATGATCTTCAGCGGGGAACACGGAGGCAAAAGGCTCCGTCCAGATCCATTTGATTTCATCTTTGCGATTGCCGAAATCCGGCACATTGTGAATGGCGTGGCAGGCGGTGATGCAGTCTTTGCAATCCTCACTGCATTTGGACGGGTCGATCGCCATGGCCCAGCGTTTGGCGGTTAAGGCTTGGGTAGGTGTAAAATCCTGACCCGGAATGCTTACATTTTCTTTTGCCCAGGCCGGAAGCAGAATGGATGGCGTCATCACCGCTAAAGCCGACACACCCGCGATCTTCAGAAAGTCTCTACGGTTCGTGGTCATTTCTTCACCTCTTCGGGGATCACATGGCAGCCATAGCAGGTGGGCTTCGCGTCTACATAATTGTGGCAGCGGTCGCAAAACTGCTTTTTATTACTGTGGCACGAAAGGCAAGTCCCGGTCAGGCTTTTCTCGAACACACGGCCGTCTTTCGACGTATAACTGCGGCGGCCTTCACGGACAACATCGTCTCGCCAGGCATTGAGCATCTTCATGTGATTGGCGCGCATGAAGGCAGTGTCTTCCACGCATTTTTTATTCTTCATTTGGGCAATGACAGGCGTATCGAGGCTAAGCGCAGGCGCCGGAGTAAATTTTCCTTTACCGTACCAGAAGGGAAAAGTGACCCCGATAACAAAGATCACCAGTCCGATTATCATTAAGCCCCATTTACGTTGTTTCATCTTCTATACATCCTGTAATATGTTTACTATCAGCTATGAGCTACGAGCTATCAGCTGCTACTTATCCACTAATTTCCTCGCCTCTCAAATCCGTTGTCCTTTCCTTTTCGCCTTTCATCACCAGGGCGTTGCCCAGAAGCTCATGTACGCCCATGACCGAAACACCCGGCACCCAGTAATCCATGAGCGTCGTCAGCGTCGCCCGGTCGATGGCGCAAATACAGCCCAGACGGTTGACGCCGTGCTTTTTCACCACGTCGCGCACAGCCATGGCCCTCGGCATTCCGCCGCGCATCCGCATCTCCATATTTTCATCATTGCCCAGTCCCGCGCCCGCGCCGCAGCAGAAGGTTTTTTCGCGGATGGTATCTTCGGCCATTTCGTAGAAATTCCGGCAGGTGTTTGAAATGATATACCGGGGTTCTTCAAAAAGCCCCATGGCCCTTGCCGGATTGCACGAATCATGAAAGGTCAGCTTAATGTGGTTGTTTCGCCGCGGGTC
>CAZDYR010000334.1:0-3399 GCA_964509625.1 uncultured Smithella sp.
TTTTTAGCCAGCTTGCAGGCGTCGTAAATTTCATGCTGATTATAGTCAAAAATTAAGAATTTAAAGGCCACATCGCACCTGGATTTTGTTTTTTTCACTTTTTTGATAAGTGCGGCCATGTTATTTACGGCCCTGTTAAATAAATCTTCGTTTCTTCCGGTTTGATATGTTCGGGACGTCGCCGCGTCGATGGAAATGCCGACCCAGCGGCAAAGGCTCAGCGCCTCCATCAGCTTTTCATCAAATAATATCCCATTGGTGGCCACACTGGCCTCCATGCCCAGCGATGTTGTCATTTGAATCGCCGCGGCGAGCTTTGTATGCAGAGTGGGCTCCCCGCCGCCGCCAAAGCAGATAGCCTTAACCCCCCATTTACCCAGAAATTCAACAAGCTTCATGAGGTGTTCATCCGCCATACGTCTTTTTTTTAATTTCTGATCCGTCAGATAGATATGCGCGTTGCAATGCTCACACAGAAGGTTGCACTGATGAATGGGATCCAGACTGGCTTCAACCGGCGGCATGAATTCGCCCCTCACCACGGCCTTGTACCAATCGGCATACAGGAGACCCTTCCAGGAATTAAAAGAGTTAAATTCGTTTTGCTTGGACCATTCCTTCATTCGGTGATTTCTATTCCTCTTTCTTCTTGGCAATAACGATGCCAAAACCTTTTCCGGTTAACGGTTCCGCGCCTATGCGAAGCACTCTATCATAGTGCCTGTTGATCCATGAAGAAATATTCAGCGCATAATCCCGGCCAAAATATTTCGCGCCATGTTCCGTGGTTTCTCTGTCCGATAATACAATAAAGGATGGTTGAGCTGAAGACATATCAGCGATATATTGGTTTTCTCCAATGGCTTTGATAATATTGGGAGTAAATTCAAAATATCGGGAAGGGTTGCTTCTACGCGTCAAATAATTAATCATGATACCTTCCGGCACAACGATAAAAGTATCTTTTGCCGTCATCACCGCATCGATCTTTCTCAGCGCTTCATTCATAATGGGGCCTTTGTCCGTCACTTCTGCATTAAAAGTGAGAAACCTGTCCCGGCCTTCGGCTACAGGGTAATGCTTTAAATCATAAACGCATTTCGAGAAAATAAGATATGCACAAAAGGTCAGATAAACAAACAGGACCATAAAACTTATGGCCACTTTCCTGTTGCCAAAGCGGGAAATCCAAACGGGGATGTCATAAAGCATGAATACAACCATGACCAGCGCGGCGGGCATAGCCAGCGCGAACCCGTAGTGAAAAAAATGGACGTTTAAAATCATTTTTAAAAGCGCAAGCAACGCAAACAGGACAAGTAATATAAAAGGAAGAAACGTCAGGGCAAAGGTCTTGTCGTTTTTCGCCCGAGTTAGATTTATCACTTGATAAATAAAAATGAACAAGATGAGGAGAGGGAAAGGCCTTGCTATGTCCCACCAATTGACACCGCCGCTGAGCAGGAAAGCAGACGACAGAACCAGTGAAGATATTATGACCAGCAGGCCGAATTTGAGACCTTTTTTACTCAGGCGGGAGAATAAATAGGAAATCAGCCCGACCAGAATAAAACAAACAAGATATTTGAGCGCGCGTCGGAGCATTAAGACCGTGTTTCTCACTGGATCATCAAATCCCGAAACCCACGAATAAAAGACATTCGAAACCAGAGGACCGGCAAAAATATTTTTATAGGACGCAATCATGGCACTAAGGGCGTCCGAGACCGGCATGTGTAGCCAGAAGTAAATGAAAAAAGATAAAACGGGAAGAAAGAAAAAAGAAACAGCGAAAAGGAATTGTTTTGAGGGAGTCGGCGGTTTTAATCGCCGGAAGACAAAAATGAATCCGACGGAAATTGATACGGAAGCAGCGAGGAAAATTTCGACTTTGGTCAGAAAGATTAGTCCAAGAATAAATCCGATCAGTCCCGCGTAAAGCGGTTTCATAGCCTTCAGATATTTTTTAAAAACAGCAAGGGCAAGGAAAAACAAAAAGATGCCGTAAGTGAGTTCATGGGAATACGGACAAACAAAGTTAAAACTACCCATCCCTTCGTACTGGGCAAAAGCGAAGACAACAAGAAAACATACGCCGGCCGTCGTCGCAATGAAGTCCCCGAAAGCGGGTTTGAACAATTGATAGATGATAAATGTCAGCAGGACAATGAGGCATATATTGAAATAGGCCAGCGTTGAAAGACCTGTGCCGAAAACTTGAAATAAAAAAGCGTTAAAATAGTGCGCAAGCGGTCCGTAAAGATGGTGGATGTCCCGGTATAAAACTTTTCCCTGAGTTATTTGCCAGGGAACGTAAAGTTCACGGCCATAATCAATCAGGATATCAGGCCACTTAAACCAGCTTAAGTAAAGCATGCCGCTTCCGGCCAGCGCGAGAATTGTTGAACCACTTAATCGCTTCAGTCTGAATAGCCATTTGGAATTCATACTTGTCCCTGTGTAACCGTCTAAGTCGAGTTAGCCTTAAAGCTTAATAATATCAGAAAATAAATAATAATGACACCCGCTGAGAGCGAGGCAGGTGAGCTTGGAAGCGCAAGTGGAATAATCCCTTGGCCCCGGCGATATTCTAAATGCCGCTCATGCAGACACAGCGGGGAATTCTAATCGATTCTATTCACTCTTTCATGCGATAGCGGAAAGAAACGATGATATTGAGACGCGACAGATCGTATTGTGCGTGTAACGGTTGAAAAGGCGCGGCGACCTGAACGGCTCCCAGGGTCCCCGAATCCAGATGCTCGGAACCGGAACAAGTCATGATCGCGATGCCGGCCAGAGAGACGATTGCGTCAATCGATATTTTGACCGCCACGTCCCTTTCTTCGCAATTTTGATAAGCGCCACCAAATATTTTTGTTGAATTATTTCACCGTTTCGGACAACCGGATCTCCGCTTCAGCCCGCATCGGATGCTGTTGAATCCTTGCAATGACCCGAAGAGTCCGCCTCCTCGTTCATCCGTTCAAGCAGTTTGCCCACGTTTTGCTTTATGGACAAGAATTCCTCAAGCGTCAGCCCGCTTCGGCAAAAAAGTTCCGTGGGCACGCTGACCGCATCCTTTTTCATCGCACGTCCCGAATCGGTGAGCGTGATCATGACTTTGCGCTCGTCGGTTGCAAGCCGTTTGCGCGAAATGAGCCCCTGCGCCTCGAGCCTTTTGAGCAGAGGCGTCAGGGTTCCAGAATCCAGATACAACAGCGCGCCGATGTCGCCCACGCTCAGAGCCTCATGCTCCCATAAAACCAGCATCACCAGGTATTGCGGATAGGTGATGTTAAGTTTCGCTAGAAATGGCCCATAGAGCTTCGTGAGCACGCGCGAGGCGGCGTACAGCACAAAGCACAATTGATTGTCCAGTTTCAGAAATTCATCTTC
>CAZDYR010000335.1:0-3399 GCA_964509625.1 uncultured Smithella sp.
ACTTAAGGCGGTCCTCAGGGCAATGGCCAAAGCGGTTGATTACAATCTGCTCGTTAAAAACGATTTGAAAGGTGAAGTCAGCGTCGATTTTCGAGGGGTAGCCTGGGACCAGGCCTTTACGGGGTTGCTGAAGACGCATGGGCTCTCTTATGTTTGGGAAGGCAACGTCATCCGGGTTATGACGAATGAAGATATCGAACAGGAACTCAAACAGAAAGTTCAGCTGCGGGACATTCAATGGGTTGAACCTCTGATGGATCCGGTTGTCATCAAAATTGACTACGCCGATCCCAAAAAGCTGGAGAAGACCCTGCAGGGTTTCCTCACCAAGGATAAAGACGGCAAAGCGCGCGGCTCTGTCGTGCTGGACGAACACAGCAATTCCCTGGTGATATCCGCGAATGCCCAGGATCTGGCGCAAATGATTCCCATCATTCAGAAGCTGGATAAACCGACGCCGCAGATATTGATTAAAGCCAACATTGTGGAAACAACGAAAACCGTTGCCCGTGACCTGGGCGTGATGTGGGGAGGATGGTATAGAGGGAAGGTTAAGGGGAATGACAGTTATTACGTTACACCGGGCGGAACGGACGGCAATTATGATCCTGTCACCAACACTCTCACGTACAACGCCATACATAAGGAAGGTATCGGTTCAGGATTTGCTTCAAGCTTTCCTGTTGCAGGCATTGCCAACGCGGTTGGTGCCGGGTCTTTGGGGCTTATAATCGGTAAACTGGGCGGCAATCTTCTGGAAATTCAACTTCAGGCGCTCCAGCAGGATAACAAGCTCAATATTTTGTCCAGCCCGTCCATTACCACGCTGGATAATCAGAAAGCTTTCACGGAAAACGGCGAAAGGGTTCCCTACACGACCATTGAATCAAGCGGCGCCGGCACAACGCCCACAACCACAACAAAATTTGAAGATGTTGTTCTGCGTCTGGAAATTACCCCTCATGTGATTGACGGCAAAAATTTAAAGATGACGATCTCCGTGAAAAAAGATGAAGTCGATATGTCCCGGAAATCGCAACTGGGCGATCCGTATATTATCAAGAAGAAAACGGAAACGGTTCTGATTGTTGAGGACGGTGAAACGATCGTCATCTCCGGTTTGACCAAGCAGCGCTTTCGGGATGGTGATGCGGGATGGCCCCTGTTCAAAGATATACCGGTGCTGGGATATCTTTTTAAAGCGGACAGCAAAAGCGAGGACAAGGAAGAAGTGTTGATTTTTATCACACCGCATATTCTGCCGACGGCCGGACTCACTGACCAATCCACGGCGGCGGTTCAGGGTTCTGCCGGTAAAGACGAAAAAAATTAAAGGCGGCATCCGGTCATGGAATACTTCAACCTTCTGGAATTTAATAAAGAGCCCTTTTCCAATTCGCCGGAACCGGAGTTTCTTTTTGCGTCACCTCAACATAATGCCTGCCTGCAAAGACTGGAGCTGGCCGTTCGTTTAAGGCGCGGCTTGAATGTTGTCATCGGCGCGGTGGGTACGGGTAAAACAACCCTGTGCCGTAAGCTCATTCAGCAATTAGCCCTGCCCGCCGCGGGAGATGCTCCGGCCATTGAAACTTTTCTTTTACTGGACCCTTCGGTAAACGGCCCCCTGGATTTCGTTAAAACAGTTGCCTCGATTCTGGAAATTGCGGATATCTCCACCGACGATCATGAATGGCAAATCAAGGAGAAAATAAAAAACTTTCTTTTTGAAAAGGGCGTCCAGGAGCAAAAAAATATCGTTCTGATCATTGACGAGGGTCAGAAAATTCCCGACGATTGCCTGGAAATTCTCCGGGAATTTTTAAACTACGAAACAAACAGTTTCAAACTGCTCCAAATCATCATTTTTGCGCAGCCCGAATTCCGCAAAAGCCTTTCCTCCAGGCTGAATCTTCTTGATCGCGTTAACTATATCCATCATCTCCGGCCGCTTTCTTTCTTCCAGACAAAAGCCATGATCGAACACCGCATTGGTGTTGCCAGCCTGGATCCTTCACGGCCGCCTCTTTTTACATTTGGAGGGATGCTGGCCGTCTTTACCGCTACGGGCGGGTATCCCCGCAAAATCGTATCCCTCTGCCATCAGGTTTTACTGATGATGATTATTCGCGGGAAAAGCCGGGCAGGGTGGTTTCTGGTGAGAAGCTGTGTCGGCAAAATGCACGGACCGGCCAGGAAGCGCGCTGCATGGGCAGCGCTGAGCCTTTTGCTGGCGGCTATCATGGCTGCCGGAACTGTTCTTTACCTCAGGGAAAGATCGGATGTCGCTGAAAAGACCCCTTATCAGCGCATATTGTCGGGTCTTGATATAAACAGTCAATCACTTCCTGATGATGCAGCACAAAACAGCCGTGATCGAATCCTGTCAAAGACAGTCAGTGCTCAGTCAAAGGCAACCGTGCCTGATTCTCTGGGTTCCCTGACGATTAAAAAAAGGATGACCATCTGGCGCGTTCTTGAGAACATTTACGGAGAAAACGGTCCGGAGATCCAAAAAGTATTTATTGCGGCTAATCCTCAGATCAAGGATATCAATGACATTTACGAAGGAGAAGTCATTCATCTGCCGGCGATACCGGCCAATGCCCGTCCGTTAAAAAAGGAGATGGTGATCGTTGCCGTCGAAAACGGCAGGGACATAACCAATCTCTACCATTCATTATTGAATCATGTTTCTCAGGAAAACCGGTTTCCGTTGCTTTTCCTGTCCTACTGGAGCAAGAGGCAGGGCAGACAATTTGCGATCGTCCTGGATAAGCGCTTTACAACAGTGCAAGAAGCAGGAGCGGCCATCCACCGTTTACCGCCTGCGCAGGCCGTTTCCGCCCGGATTCTTTCCCAATGGGATGGTGACACGGTTTTTTTTAACAGCAGAATTTTGCAGTAGCCGAACAAGTTTCGGCACGGAGGTTTGATGCAGATCAAAAAACGTTTAGGTGAAATGCTTGTGGAAGAAGGTCTGATTACGGAAGATCGGCTGAAGCAGGCTTTGATCGATCAAAAGAAAGCCGGCTTGAAACTGGGTCAGTTCCTGACGCGTATGGGGACTGTCAGCGAACAGCAGATTATTGATTTATTGAGCCGGCAGCTCAAGATTGCCAAATATCATCCCGATCATTATCCGCTCGATATCGATCTTATCCGTTATATTGCCATTGAAATCGCTCAGAAATATCAGATAGCGCCGCTGAGAAAAAAAGGAAGGCTTCTGACCATCGCCATGGTCGATCCTCTGGATATCAACGCGCTGGATTACATCGAAGTATTGACCAATTCGGAAGTGGAACCCGTGGTCTGCTCGGAGCGGGAACTCAACCAGCTGATCAGTTCCCTCTACGGCACGCAGTCCGGCCTGGGCAGCATCATGGAAAACATGGAAAT
>CAZDYR010000336.1:0-3398 GCA_964509625.1 uncultured Smithella sp.
TCGTCAAATTTTCTATCCTGGTTTCGTTTGAACAAGCGCAAACTCCTAGAAGAAAGACCTGATGCTTTTGGCCAGCACCCGGGCAATGTCTTTTTGTGTTTTACCGGACTCCAGTTTTTTCTTTTCGTCAGGGTTGGTGGCAAATCCCAGCTCAACAATGAGCACGGGCACGGTCATTCCCTCGGCAAGCGGCACCGGAGCTTCCCGAAGCCCCCTGCCCTTGCGCGGAAACAATCCGTCAAGGTTTCTCTGCACCAGCTGCGCCAGCTTCACAGTGTCATTCAGATATTTCGTACCCGAATTACCGGCAGTTTTTTTAGAATTTTTGTCGGAGGCCCCGGCATCCTTAAATCCCGGATAATAGAGTTCAAATCCCGATGAATTTTTGCCGAACCCCGCATTGATGTGCAGGCTCAAAACCAGGGCCGGATTTCTTTTCAAAATGTCTTTTTTGCGTTCTTCCAGAGACACGGTTTTATCTGCATCCCTGGTCATAATCACTTCCAGGTTTCCGTCACGGGCCAGTTCCTTCTTTAACTCCAGAGCAATTGCCAGCGTCAAATCCTTCTCGGCTTCTTTATCAACACCAAGCACGCCCGAATCGCTCCCGCCGTGCGCCGGATCGATCACAACAACGTGTTTGACCGTCTGGGCCTGAATCGAAAACAACGGAAAACACATCATCCAAACGGAAAAAACAACAACCGCGTATTTCTGCCATTTTTGAAGCATCATTTCACCTACTTTGAATTTTATCCAGCACCTGCGTCAGGTTGAGTTGGGCCTGCTTATAGCAGAGTGGGTTTGTTTGTCAACAAACAAAATGATTTTGAATTATTTTCAGGCTTTGCGTATCCTTTCAATCGAACGGACGATTTTCAGCTGCCGGATGGCGGAAAAAATGGAACTGAGCTGATGCGTGTCATAGACATCGATGACAAATTCACAGTTGGCGATCATGTCCGTTGTTTCCACCTGGGCAAAACTGATATTCACGTCGAATGACGTGATGACGGAGCTCACCTCCGTTAATACACCCTTCTGGTCGTTGCAGACCACCTTGATATGAACGGGATAGGCGTGTTTCTGCCGGACGTCCCAGTTTACCTCCACAATCCGCTCGGCATCCAGTCTTTTCAGATGCGGACACCCTTGCGTGTGTACGGTTATGCCGCGGCCGCGGGAAATATAGCCGGAAATGTCATCGCCGGGAATCGGATTGCAGCACTTCGCGAATTTTACCATCACATCGTCGATCCCCGTAAGACTGATGCCCATGGAGGGAGACTCGGATTTTCTTTTTTCCTTCTCCGGATGCTTTTCCGCATCCCTGGCAGCCCTGGATTCTTTCGACGTTTCCTGAACCAGAAAATGATTGACGACCTGCCTGGCAGAAATACGGCCGTAACCGACTTGTGATACCAGATCATCCAGGGTCATCAGCGAATGTTCCGCCAGAATTTTTTTAAGTTCGTCCGATTTAATGAGATTGGCAAATTTCAGGTTGTTTCTTTTGAACTCTTTTTCCAGTAGATCCTTGCCCAGCATCAGGGAGCTGTTTTTTTCCTCCAGATTGATCCAGTTGCGGATCTTGGAAATGGCCCGCGAGGTTACCACATACTTGAGCCAGTCCTTGCTGGGGTGGTGGCCGTTCTGCGTGATGATCTCCACCTGGTCGCCGTTCTGCAGCTGATAGCGCAGCGGCACGATATTACGATTCACCTTGGCACCGATGCATTGATTCCCTACATCCGTGTGAACACTGTAGGCAAAATCGATGGGGGTCGCGCCTTTGGGAAAAGATTTCACATCGCCGTGCGGCGTGAAAACATACACTTCATCCGGGAAAAGCGCCATCTTCAGGTTGGACATGAACTCTTTCGGATTCTTGATGTCCTGCTGGATTTCCAGGGCTTCCCGCAGCTTTTTGATCTGATTGTCTTCGCCGTCATGAAACGCCCTTCCTTCCTTATACCGCCAGTGCGCCGCGATACCCTTTTCCGCCCATTCGTGCATCGCCCGGGTCCGGATCTGAATTTCAACCCTTTCGCCGTAAGGCCCGATCACCGCTGTGTGCAGGGACTGATAGTTATTGGCCTTGGGCATGGCGATATAATCCTTAAACCTTCCGGGAACCGGCTTCCATAGGGCGTGCACAATGCTCAGCGCTTCGTAACAGGACTTGTCCATATCGGAATCCATGACGATGCGAAAGGCGATGACATCATACACTTCATCAAAATTGATGTGCTGCTCATGCATTTTTTTATAAATGCCGAATAAATGCTTCGCCCTGCCCTCCACGTCGGCTTTGATGGACACTTTCTCCAGTTCTTTGAAAATAACGGCCTTCACTTCTTCCGTGTAACGGTTGCGCGACTCCTGGGACTTGGCCACGCGGGTGGCTATTTCTTTGAAAGCCTCGGGCGATAGATACTGAAAAGCCAGGTCTTCCAGTTCCGTTTTCATCCAGTTGATCCCCAGGCGATTGGCCAGCGGAGCATAGACGTCCATGGTTTCACGCGCGATGTAAACTCTCCGGTCGGGCTTCTGATACTGAAGGGTTCTCATGTTGTGAATACGGTCAGCCAGCCTCACCAGAAGGATGCGGATATCGGAAGACATCGCCAGAATCATCTTCCGGAAGTTCTCGGCCTGCCTTTCTTCCTGAGACCCGAAAGAAATGCGGCTTAATTTGGTGAGCCCGCTGACCAGAAAGGCCGCGTCCTTGCCGAATTCGCGTTCGATTTGTTCTTTGGTGGTCAGAGTGTCTTCAATGGTGTCGTGCAGCAGTCCGCTGATAATGGTTGCCGAATCCAGCTTCATGTCAACCAGAATGCCGGCGACTTCCATCGGATGCGTCAGATAAGGTTCTCCGGACAAACGAACCTGTCCCTGATGCACTGTGGCGGAATAAATATAAGCCTTTTGGATCATCTCCAGCTCATCGGCAGCCAGGTAGGCTTGAGCTTTATCAAGAATATCGTTGATTCTTAACATGAAGATATCCAGTCCAGCGTGCGGCTATCAGCTGGCCTCAGTCATTTCCGACGCGATGATTTTCCGGACTTCCGAGACAACATCTCCTGTCGCGTAAAGCGTGCTTTTACCGGTTTTGCGGATCTTTAACTCGACCTGCCCCTGCGCCAGGTTCTTGGGCCCCACGACAATCCGGAGCGGGATGCCGATCAAATCGGCGTCTTTGAATTTGACCCCGGCCCGTTCATCGCGGTCGTCCAGAATCACCTCCACGCCGCAGGCCAGCAGTTCGGCATAAATATCTTCGGAGGCCTTCATCACGGCCGCCTCGTTGATATTGACGGGTGTGACGATGACCGCATAAGGGGCAAGCGGCATGGGCCAGATAATGCCGTTTTGATCAAAATTCTGTTCAATAC
>CAZDYR010000337.1:0-3392 GCA_964509625.1 uncultured Smithella sp.
TTCCTTTAACCGTAATTCCACCGGCCGCATTGATGTCCTTAACAGCCATATCAACACCGCTTAAGATATCCTGCCCGTATTCGGCAGCCGGCCCGCTGAGCGGACCGGTATAACCAATGACAATTTCTTCAGCCTGACTCACTGCCGTCCAGGACATGATAAAAACAACGGCAACCAAACCAACGAGCATTTTCAGAAACTTCATGACTGACTTCCTCCCTCTATAGTAGTTGTGCACTTTTTTTACTCTCGGAAATATCGGCCTGTACCTGCCATTCTTCGATCTTTTTAATTTACTGACCCAAAACAAAAAACAAGTCAATCTCAGAATGGCCCCCGGCAGCGTGCATCCGCAAAAATATCTAACTGCTGTGCCGGAAAGAACACAAAATAATTATAGAAAAAACATGACCGTCATCCTGTAAATATCTGCCGGTCATAAAATTTGCTCCGTCTCAAACATTAGATTTTTATGGGGACTATAAACATCCGCCGCAAATAATTCAAAATGGCGCCGGTGCTCGGCGGCAATCCATGTTAAGCTATCAATATTTTCTAGCGCATCACAATACCGCCATCAATGCTGATGGACTGCCCGGTAATGCTCCCGGCCTGCTCGGAGGCCAGATAAGCCACCAGTGCTCCAATCTCCGAGGCTTCCTGCGGACGCCGCGTGGGAGTCACTTCCTTCACCCGGGCATCGAAAATTTCCTTGAGGCTCATATCCGCATAAGCCGGCTGGATGTCTTTTACCGCCTGCGCCAGTTTTTTCCAGCCCGGCGTATAGACATAACCGGGACAAACGGCGTTGACCGTGATGTTATGGCGCGCCAGTTCCTTGGCCAGTGTTTGCGTGAATCCGATTACGCCGAATTTGGCGGCGCAGTAAGCCGACAGAAGCTGTTCTCCCTGCCTGCCCGACACGGAGGACATGTTGATAATCCGCCCCTGCTTCCGGGGAAGCATGATTTTTGCCGCGGCGCGACAGCAAAGATAAGCGCTCTTCAAATTGATTTCAATGGTTTGATCCCAGTCTTCTACGTCGGACTTCGTCACCAGAGCAATGCCCCCGCCTCCGCCGACATTGTTCACGAGAATATCCAGGGTATCGTATGCTTTGATCGTGTCGCTCATCAGCGCTTCAATACTTTCCGGTTTCGTCGCGTCGCAGACTAGAGGGATTGCTTCTCCGCCTCCCTTTTTTATGGCGTCGGCCACCTTCCGGGCCGCTTCCATACTCAAATCCGCCACAGCCACTTTCACGCCTTCGGCGGCCAGACTGAACGCAATGGACTCGCCAATGCCGCTTCCGCCCCCTGTCACAATCGCAATCTTATCTTTGATCTTAAGGTCCATCATCATTCCCTTTCCCTGACAAGTCCGATACACTTGTTTATTTTTTTTGCTTAACCAAAGGCGGCCTTTCCAAACGGTCCACAATAAGATCCAGAATTCGCTGCAATCCGGATCGGTCTATTTTTTCCCGATCATCCTTAATTTGCTCTTCCATGGCCAGTTGCACCACCCCGCGAATAACCCAGGTCATGTGTCCGGCGTTGCCGGGCTGAAATTCCCTGGAGGCAATACCTTCTTCAATGATCTTTTTAATCGCCGCGTGAATTTTAACATGATATGAAATGAAATCATAGTAGGGCGCCCCCTGAGACGGACCGTAGTACATGGTAAACATCAGCCGGAAAAAGTCCTTGTCATTAATCACCTGAAGAAAAATCTTGTCCACAAGATCCTTTAAACGGTTTTTCGCGCTTGCGGACGTATGAGCATAGGATTGCAAAGCCCGGTCAATCTGCGCGCCATGCGTTTGCAGCAGTTCCATGTAAAGGCCTTCCTTGCTTCCGAAATAGTAATAAAGGGAAGGCGCCTTTATTCCCACCGCATCCACAATTTCCCGTATGGTCGTCGTGGCATATCCCTTTTGGGCAAACAGCACAAGCGCCGCGTCCAAAATCTGTTGTCGGGAGTCAGGAACCATATTTTTTTTCATCGCCTTTTCCGATTTTCCACTCATATCACTTTATACCGCCCTTTCAAAAAATATTCTTTTGTCTCATGTTGATATTTTTACAACCGATTTAGAAATGACCCAGAGTCCATCATCGCCATCCGGTTTTATTTTCATTGACACCAGGGAATCATATTTTATATAATGCTTGTTATAGAGATTTACCAAATGGGTGTTCTTGTCAAGAAAAATTTAAAAAAACAGGGAGGAAGCAAGATGAAAAAGAACCATCTGTTTACCGGAATGATTTTTGTTTTTCTGCTCATAACGACAGGAGTCTGGGCTGCATCTCCAGACACGACCGGGCCGATTAAGATCGGCTTTATGGGGAACATGTCCGCTCCCTTTTCGCTGAGCGCCAAGGCCGCCGCGACCATGGCTGTTGATGAAATCAATGCGGCAGGAGGCATCCAGGGCCGTCAAATCAAACTGATTGTCGAAGACACCAAAGGTGAAATCCCCAAAGCCGTCGAAATCTACAAAAAACTGGTCATGAACGACCGGGTGCTGGCCGTTTTCATCGGGGAAAAAGTGGAGATGGGCGTTGCCGGTATGGAGATCGGAGCGGAATTGTTTCCTGAATATCCGCACATCTTCTTCAGCACGATTGGCTCCGGAGACGACATCTGGCATCGCGTGCGCGACAATTACAAGAAATACAGATTCGGTTTCCAGACCTATTACGCCATTTCGACCAACTATCTGAAGATCCTGGCTCCCGACAACATCGATTGCTTCAAGAACCAGATCCAAATAAAAAAAGTGGCCATTCTTTATGAAGACATGGAATGGACCAAACCATTGCGCAACGGTATTCCCAGCGTCTCTCCGTCCTTAAAGGACATCTATAAAGCCAAAGGGGTCAATGTCGTTTATGAGACAACCATCTCTCTCGACCAGAAGATGTTTAACCCCATCTTTGAAGAAATCGCCAAATCCGGCGCCGACCTCGTCGACTGTGCCATCGGTTACATTGATGAACCGGCCTTTGTCAAGCAATGGGCCCAATCGAGCGCCCGGAATACCCCTGTATTTATCTGGGGAGGGCTCGCCGGCATGCCTCCGATCTGGAAAATGACGGAAGGTAAAGCAAACGGCGTCATGGTTGGATCCTCTCTCGTCAGAGTGGCCATCACCCCCAAGACGATTCCTTTCATGGATAATCTGGTAAAAAATTACAAAGTCGGCCCTATCTTCGGTTCCCACACAACCTACGACACGATGTACGGTTTTAAAAAAGCCATTGAAAAAGCAGGCGGAACGGGAAACATTGACAATCTGATTAAGCAATTGGAACAGGTTGAAGAAGTGGCTGTTCTGGGCACCATCGGCTGGAACGCGAAATACCATTACAACCTTCCCCCGCCCA
>CAZDYR010000338.1:0-3384 GCA_964509625.1 uncultured Smithella sp.
TTTTCACCGTCTCCCCCCGGTAATCATGAGGGATGCCGATGGCCACCGCTTCGGATACTTTGGGATGTTCATACAGAACCTCCTCAATCTCACGCGGATAGATATTAAAGCCGCTGGCAATGATCATATCTTTCTTGCGATCCACAATAAAGATGTAACCATCCTCATCCACCTGAGCGACATCCCCGGTGTGAAGCCAGCCGTCGGTCAATTGATTTCTGGTTTCTTCCGGATTATTCCAGTAACCCTTCATCACAGTGGGCCCCTTGACCAGCAGCTCACCGGACTCGCCCGGTTTTACATCTTCCGTGCCATTATCCACGTTGACAATCCGATAATCATTATCCGCCATCGGGATGCCGATAGAACCGACTTTGTTGAAGGCAAGCGGATTGGCAATCGTAATCGAGCTTGTTTCGCTCAGGCCGTAACCCTCGCTGAACGTGATGCCCAGATCAATTACGCGTTCAATGAGTTCCGCGGGCATCGGCGCTCCCCCGGAATTGAGCAGGCCCAGATATTTGCCTAAATCCAAACTGGCCGCTTTGGGATGATTCACGATGGCGGTGATCATCGTCGGCACCGCCGGGAAATAGGTGATATGTCCGGATTTGACAATGGTATCCAGAATCTCGTCGATTTCAAACCGCGGCACAATAATCTGTTTGGCGCATCCGAAAAACGCCCAGTTCATCGCCGCAATGTTGCCGTAAACATGGAAGTAGGGCAAAACGCAAAGCGCGCTGCGCTCGGCTTGGGGCATCGCAATGGGCGAATAGGCTCCCGGGGAGGCCCACATGCCGCACTGAAACGTAGCGGCCACCAGGTTGCCGTGCGTCAAAAGCGCGCCCTTGGGAAATCCCGTTGTCCCGCCGGTGAATTGGATCATGGCCGGATCGGACGGAACGATCGGCACGCGCGGCGGCCGTGTGTCCTTGCAGTTTTCGATGAGTTCCGAAAAATGCAGCCAACCTTCTTCCAGCTCCAGGCTTTTAGCCGTGCTCACCCCCAAGCCGTTGATAAAATCCGTGATTTTCGTGACGATAACGCGCCTGAGCCCCGTTTCCTTTACGACGGGGCGCACGTTGGCCAGAATCATATCGAAAGTCACCAAGACTTCCATGCTGGTATTTTCGACAATGAATTTGAGTTCGGTGGCTGTATAAAGCGGATTGATATTGACGACAATGCCGCCCAGATGCAGAACGGCAAGGTAGGTAATGATAAACTGCGGACAGTTGGGCAGTTGAACGCCAATGCGGTCGCCCTTCTTCACCCCCTGGGCGGCCAGGGCGTTGGCCAGTCTCATCACCTGCTCGCGTACCTGCCAAAACGTCAGTTCCGTACCGTAAAAACTGGTGCAAACATTGTTCGGGCAGGCGCCGGCAGTCAACTGAAAAATTCTCTGCGCCGGATACTGGGGATAACGGATCGTATGGGGGACATAGTAATCGTAAAATTTGTGCCAGGGTTTCGTCGTCATAAGCGTTAACCTCCTTGTAAAGTGTCTGAGTGCAGCCGTATCATTTCTTGTTGATATAAGGTTTCGCCAACGCCTCCCTGTCTCCGTCGCTCATTCCGGCAATGTACTTCACCAGTTTCTTGCGTGATTCAATGTCGTACTGCGTGGTGATCGCGATCTGCTCCATGATCGGCGATCCGCCGCCGTGATAACCGCCGACCTTGGCAATGCCCCCTGTGGCCGAGCAAAGCCCGTCGCCCAGGTATCGCCAGAACTGCGCCTGATCCTCGGCCGACATCTTCGGGTTGCGTTTGGTGTACTTCAAAAGCGAATCTTTGATGTCCGGATGCAGAAAATCCTTTTCGTGCGGGAACGTGGCCACCACGCCGCCCGCCAGATCGCACAAAATTTCCGCCTCGTGCCAGACCGCTTCGCCGGTGAGGCAGCGCCCCACGTTGCAGTAGATGGAATGCGGAATAAAGGACCCCGGACCGAACGGTACGAACCCGTGGCCGGGAATGTAAACCTCCGGCTTGCCCAGGTCGGATGCCGTGTAACCTGCCGCGTAACCCAGCTCGGTGATCATGATGAGTTCGGCCAGTTTTCCCCGGACATGCTCCGCCTTATGGACATTGTTGACTTCGGCGGCGAGCGCGGCTGCGCCCAGGATCACGTCGCCGATGGCCGGCTTGCATCCGGAATAGGAATGACGGTGGAAAAGCGCGAATAAGAGGGCCAGAATACCGCCGTGCTGATGTTCACCGGCCAGAAACACGCGTTCCCAGGGTACGAAACAATTTTCAAAAATCATATAGGAATCCGTAGAGCCCGGCACGACGCCGCGTTTGAAATGCTCGCGGGGACGCAGATTGTGAATCGTGACAACCTGCTTGAGGCCCTCCCAGTCACCGGGAACCGCGAACGACACGGCGTAATCCTTATCCTCTTTGCGCAGGGCGCGTGTGGGCACAACCAGGACTTCATCGGCCACGGACGCTTCGGAAATATGCACCTTGCAACCCTCTACGACAATGCCGTCCTTGAGTCTCTCTTTAATGCGGACGTATGAACCGGGATTCGGCTGTTCCGCCGGTCTGAGCAACCGGTCGCCTTTCACGTCCGTCTGCGCGCAGCAGCCGATCAGATCCTCTTTCTGGAAACGGGTCAGCCATTTTTTAAAGTTTTCATGATACTGCGTTGCGCCGTTATTCAGTTTGTCTGCCTCATAGGAAACATTATAAATCGCGTTGGTCGCGTCAATGCCCATGCAGCGCTGGATGCAGCCGCCGACTTTCTGGCACAGCATCCGGGTCATGTCCTGTTTTTTATGCAGGTCGTCGGTATTCTGATGAATGTGGGTGAAGCGGTTGATGCGCTCGCCGGTAAGATGGGATACCGCTGTCATGAGCTCTTTGTTTTCCGGCTTTTGTGCTTCATCATACGTCAGGCCGATGGTATTGAGACAATCCTGCTGCAACTCATCGGTACGGTCAATCAATTGCCCGTCATAATAAATATTACGCTTCATCTTCGATAAACCGTTGATGTAATCCTGCTTCGTTCTCATTTCCCCTCCTCAAGTAAATAGCACATCAGCGATTGCTCCCTGAGGAGCAATCGCTGATGCTTATCATTATTTTTCCTTGAACCTTGAACTTTGAACCTTTAACCTTGCTCCTACTCTTTCAACGCTCCGGTAAAGTTGTCCGACTCTACTTTCAGCGCCGCGCCTTCATTGTTCATGATGCACGCGAGGCGGCCGTAGAATTTCGGGAATTCCGCGCCGATGTAAAACTGCGATGACAGCACGCGGCCGCTGTAGTAGGCGGCTTCCGGGTTTTCCGCGATGATTTTCGCGCGATCCGCGCCCTTGGCGTCGCCCAGGAGGGCCTTGGCTTTGGGCGTGGTGATGGTGAGGCTCC
>CAZDYR010000339.1:0-3365 GCA_964509625.1 uncultured Smithella sp.
CAGCCGGTCTTTGATGTTATGTTCCGTGTAGAGCATGCCTCGGGGATTCATGGCAAAGGCATTTTTGGCGACAACCCGGTCGGCCAGCGGGATATCGGCCGTAATAACAAGATCACCGGGTTCAACAAGTTGAACGATTCGATCATCAGCCGCATCAGGTCCTTCCGGAGTCAGAATCAGAGACACGCTGGACAGCTTTTCCAGCCGCAGAGGTTTATTGGCCACAAAGATCAGCGGTATGTGCAGTCGCAAAGAAGCCCTGATCAGGATATCTCTGATCCCGTTCGGAAACGCGTCCGCGTCGATAAATATCCGCATCATTTTTGTATATTGATCCCGTCTTCAGGATAATCCTTTGCACGCAAGCGGGAGTTCCATTTTTTACGTCTGTTCGTCACGATGCGATTTCCACTTTTTCGTGATGGTCCCTCTCTTCTGGATGGTCATGGGATTTGCCATGGTGAATGAATTTTCTTTTCAGGAGTGATTCGTAATACGCGTGAGACACGGACAACGCCCGGACCGCTTGCTGCGATGTTTCAAAGATGGGTATGCGGTGTTTCGCGCGAATCGCGATGGATTTGGCGATTGCGTTGGGTGTATAGATAGCCGCCGGCTTATTGTAATGTTTGCACATCTTCAAAAGCTCCAGAAGGCAGTCAATCACAAAGGGCTGCCACACGCTGAGCAGCGGCAAAAGGCCGTCCACTTCATCCGCCGACAAAAGAATGTCAAAGATGTCAAGATAGGTCTGCGGCGGCGCGGGGCCGATGTCCACGGGATTCTTGACGTTGAAGACCTGTCCCGCTTTTTTGAGTTTTTCCTGGGTCTGGGGAGACAGACGCACCAGCTTTAATCCCGCTTCCACCAGCTGGTCCGCGGCGATGCTGCCAAACGCGCCGGAGTTGGTAAATACCGAGATCCGCTTTCCCGTGAGCAGGGGCATTTCGGTAAACATCTTGGGGAGAGAGTGAAGTTCATCAATGGCCTGCAGACGGATAATTCCGGCCTGCCTGCAGGCGCTTTCAAAGATCCAGTCATTGTTGGCCATTCCCGCCGTGTGCGACATGGCGGCCATGGCGCCTTCTTTTGTTTTGCCCACTTTGTATATCAGGACGGGTTTACGGGAATTTTTCGCGGCATGCATCAGCTTGCGGCCGTCGGACAAGTTTTCCAGATAAATGCCGATGATCTGCGTTTCATCGTTTTGAAAGTAGTCGATCAGGTCCGCCTCATCCACATCGCATTTGTTGCCGATGCTGACAACCTTGTTGATGCCGACAAGATCGTAATAGAGCGATTCCATCGCCAGGACGACGACGCCGCCGCTTTGAATGATATAGGACACGGTGCCCGGCGATTCAAAAATCTGATTCATTTCCACCAGGCTCGGATTGACGCCGTAGAAGCAGCAAAACTTGTTGCGGGTGCTCAGCGTTCCCAGGCAGTTGGGTCCCATGATGCGAATGCCGCTGGCTCGGGCGATATGGTCGATTTCGCGCTGCATCGCTGCGCCGACTTCGCCGCCTTCCGAGAAACCGGCGCTTTCAATGACGATCCGCTTGATGCCCTTGCGGGCGCAGTCCCGGATAATGCCGGGGACGTTGCGTGCGGCGACGATAATCACGGCCAGATCGGGTGTCTGAGGAAGGTCGGACACCGATGAATAACCGGGGTAGCCGTTAACCTCCTCGCCTTTAGAATTAACGGCGTAAACGGTATAGGGGTAACGAAGATAATCTTTCAGCATGTTGCAGATGGTCGCTCCCAGATTAAGAGGAGCAGTGGAGGCGCCGATGACAACAACGGATTTGGGATTGAAGAAGAGGTCCATGAAATACCTGCCAAAAACTGAATTTTGCGGAACTTAAAAGCGCAAAACTTTCAGTATTTGTCAAGCGGGAAATCGAATATGCCTTTTGTTTCAGCGAGATGCAAGGCGGCCGGAAGGCAAGGCGGCCCTGTATTTTTAAACTCCGCCGCGCTTTCGGTATCCTTTCGCGACAGCCGCCGCGATAAAGACAGTTGTGCCCATGACGGCGGCGGCAATCCAGCCCAGGCCTGCAAGCGTGACACCCAATACCAGTAAAAAGGTGTGTGCCCAGCTGCCGATAGCGTCCGCGCCGCGATAGATCACCGTGTCAATGACATTTTTCGCGAGATATTTTTCCTGCGGTGAAGAAACGGTGTAAAGCATATCCCGGATCGGTTTTCCCAAACCGTATTCGGATGCCCGCCTGACCACATTGGTGACGGCCAATGTCGCCAGAACGGGTGAAAACGCGATCGGGATAAAAGAAATACAGCCGATGACAGCCAGACCCATAAGCGGGATTTTGATTCCCCACCTTGTGGTGATCAGACCGACGACAATGCCCTGCAGAATCAGAGCGGAAATGTTGGTCCAGAAATCAAAGCGCGCAAAGAAGGCAGTGCGCGCTTCCGGCGTGTTGAAGGACTCTTTGGCCAGGCGTCCCAGTTCGATATAGGCAAACATGGCGACGATGGAACCTATGATCACCAGCGCCGCGATGCCGAGCAGGAATGGCGAACGCAGAACCAGCAGGACACCCTGCCAGCTGGATCCACCGAATGCCTTTGTAATTTGAGCTTCTTTAACCGGGTTTCGCCGCGCGATTTGTCCCAGCAGCAGCAGACAAACAATGGCACCGCAAAGCAGCGCCGCCGCGATAATTGTCAAACCGCTGTTCCCGAAACGTGCCGCAAAGTTCTGGGCCAGCATGGGACCCAGCAGGCCGCCCAGGCTGCCGCCGGCGGCGATCGTGCCAAAGAGACGGCGTCCCTGCTCGGCGTTCCAGATATCGGCCATAAAACTCCAGAAAACCGAGATCACGAATAGATTAAATACAGTCACCCAGATATAAAAAATGCGGGTGCTCCAGACGGCGTATTCCGGCCTGGTAAAAGCCAGGGCAAAGAGCAGGAGGTTGGCAACCGCGAACGCGTAGATGGCCGGCAACAGCTTGTAACGAGGCACGCGCGCCATCAACGTTCCAAATAATGGCGTGAGGGCGAGCATGGCTGCCAGGACAATGACGCTCAGGAACTTCACCTGATCCATGCCGGTGCCGGCAACCAGACCGTCGCGCACCGGCCTTAAAATATAATATGACGCCAGAAGCAGAAGAAAATAGCAAAACGAAAGGATCAATGTCGAGGCTTCATCGCGCTCTATGGGTAATTTAAATTTCAGACACGCACCCCAATCCAAAGTGTTTTCTTCTGTCTTCACCGGGCGGCGATGGCTTGCAAAGGCCTTTTAGCCTCCTCTTTCAGGTATCCCTCAAGGCTGAGAATGCTGCGGCTGCTGCCCCCGTAGATGCGCCAATCAGCGGCAGCAGTGC
>CAZDYR010000340.1:0-3340 GCA_964509625.1 uncultured Smithella sp.
CGAAGGGCAAGTCCGACGGCGAAGTCATGAGATTCTGCCAGGCGTTCATGCGCGAACTGTACCGCCACATCGGCGCTGATGTGGATGTTCCCGCAGGCGATATCGGCGTGGGCGGACGCGAAATCGGTTACATGTACGGCTACTACAAAAAAATCCGTAACGAGCATACGGGCGTGCTCACCGGCAAGGGTCTGGATTACGGCGGAAGCCTGGTTCGCCCCGAGGCCACCGGCTACGGCACGACGTACTTCGCCGCGGAAATGCTGGCAACCCGCAAACTGGATTTCAAAGGTAAAACCGTCGCGATCAGCGGCGCCGGCAACGTGGCGCAGTATGCCGTGGAAAAAGTCAACCAGCTGGGCGGCAAGGTCATATCGCTTTGCGACTCAACGGCCTGCATTATTGACGATGCCGGCATTGACGACGACAAGTGCAACTACGTGCTTGACCTGAAAAACGTCAAACGCGGCCGCATCAGCGAATACGCCGACAAGTACAAAAAATCCTCCACCTGCTATGAAGGAAAGAATGTCTGGGACGTGATCCGCGAACAGGGCATCAAAGTGGACATCGCTCTGCCCTGCGCAACGCAGAATGAAATCAACGGCAAGAACGCGGCCGCTCTCGTGAAGAACGGCTGCTACTGCGTGGCGGAAGGCGCCAATATGCCCTCCACACCGGAAGCTATTAAAATCTTCCAGGAAAAGAAGATCCTTTACGGCCCCGGCAAAGCGGCCAACGCGGGCGGCGTGGCCACATCCGGCCTGGAAATGAGCCAGAACAGCCTCAGGCTTTCCTGGACGCGCGAAGAAGTGGATAACCGCCTGCTCATCATCATGAAAAGCATCCACAAAAATTGCTTTGACACGGCGGAAGCCTATGGTAAGAAAGGTGACTACGTCACCGGCGCGAACATTGCCGGTTTCACCAAAGTCGCTAAAGCCATGCTTGCCTACGGGGTTGTGTAAAAAGGTTCAAGGTCCCAGGTTCAAGGAACAAGATGCAGGGAACGGTCACGACCGTTCCCTGCAGGTTTTCGCATATCAGAGGCGCGGCGACGGTGGAAAAATGATTGAGACGGAGCGCCTGAATGGATTTCCAACCTAAAAGCCATGAGCAAATACGCCGGTTAATTGAAAAAGGCGTAAGCATTCCCAATCCCTCAACGCTTGACATCGGGGACGATGTCTCCATCGATCGGATTTCGCCGAAAAACGTCAAACTATATCCCGGGTGCAAGATCTACGGCGGCAAAACCGTCATTTCGTCCGGTTGCCAACTGGGGTATGAAGCACCTGTCACCATGGAAGATTGTCAACTGGGAGAGGCCGTCGAACTCAAAGGCGGTTTCTTTAGCAAGTCGGTGTTCCTGGAAAAATCCAGCATGGGACTGGGCGCGCATGTTCGCGAAGGTTGCCTGATCGAAGAGCAGGCCGGCGGCGCTCATTGTGTCGGATTAAAGCAAACCATCCTTTTCCCCTTTGTCACGCTGGGCAGCCTGATCAACTTCTGCGACTGCCTCATGGCCGGAGGCACCAGCCGGCAAAATCACAGCGAAGTCGGAAGCTCATACATCCACTTCAATTTCACCCCCGATGGCGATAAGGCAACACCCTCGCTGATCGGCGATGTGCCCAAAGGCGTTATGCTCAACCAGCCGCCGATCTTTCTGGGCGGACAGGGCGGCGCGATTGGTCCGCTGCGCATGGGATACGGAAACGTGGTGGCGGCGGGATCGATCTTAAGAAAGGATTATCCGCAAAGCAACCAGCTCATCTTCGACGCAGGGCCTGCAAAGAGCATCCGAATCGCCCGGGGAGCTTCTTACACGGACATTCACAATATTGTAGAGCACAATATTCTGTATCTGGCCAACCTGAAAGCGCTTACGGCCTGGTATGCCGGAATCAGAAAACCATTCTTCAGCCGTCAGGAATTCGGCAGTCTGATTTACTCGGGTGCTATGGACCTCTTGGCCGGCGCCTGCAAAGAACGCCTGGCCCGGCTAAGCCAGATGATCCGGAAGGCCCTGGCGGCGGCACTTCCCTCATCGCAGGCCGAAAGACGGGAGCTCATCACCCATCTGCCCAAATTGGAAGAATGGCTCGAGCCGAATGAAGACAGCGTTAAAGTGCGGCAGGCGCGGGAATCCTTTTTCTCGGCGTTTGAAGCATTCCGGCGGCATCATGCCCTGCCCTACCTGGAAACCATCCGGGAACTTCCGCCGGATACATCGGCCGCAGGCGTGGCATGGCTCACAAGCCTGGTGAGAGATTACTGTCAAAAGGCGGCGGGGGTGCTGCCGGCCCTTGGTTTATTTAAAAATAATCAGTTGATGGAAGAATAACATGGGTAAACTATTTGGAACCGACGGAATTCGAGGCGTTGCCAACCGCTATCCGATGGACGCGGAAACGGCTTTTAAAGTCGGTCAGACGGTCGCGCACCTTTTCAAAAGAAACAGCCATCGAACCAAAGTCGTCATAGGAAAAGACACCCGCATTTCCGGCTATATGCTGGAGAGCTCCCTGGAAGCCGGCATCACGTCGATGGGCGGCGACGCCTATCTGGTTGGCGTATTGCCCACCCCCGGCATCGCCTTTATCACACAAAGCATGCGCGCCGACGCGGGCATTGTTATTTCCGCGTCACACAATCCCTATCAGGATAACGGATTAAAGATTTTTGACGCGAACGGTTTCAAGCTGACCGACGCGCAGGAAAATGAAATCGAAGACATGATGCTCGGCAACAAGCTTGACAAGCTTCTACCCGAGGGGAAAGCCATGGGGAAAGCGACGCGCATCAATGACATCCACGGCCGATACATCGTTTTTTTAAAAAACTCTTTTCCCCGTCATCTTTCCATGGAAGGCATGAAAATCGTTCTGGACACCTCTAACGGAGCCACCTACCGGGTCGCGCCCGACGCCTTTGAAGAGCTCGGCGCCGATCTTGAAGTCATTCACAATGCACCCAACGGCATCAACATCAACGATGGATGCGGATCACAGCACACGGAAGATCTCAGGAAAAGGGTGGTGAAAAGCGGGGCGGCCGTGGGGCTGGCCTTTGATGGAGACGGAGACCGTCTCATTGCCATCGATGAGAAGGGAAACGAAATCACGGGAGATCAGCTGCTGATCATCTGCGCGTATGTTTTGAAAAAGGAGGGCCTGCTGAAAAACGATCTTCTCGTCAGCACGGTCATGAGCAACCTGGGATTGAGAGTCGCCTGCAAAAAATATGGATTCCTGCATCATGCTTCCAGTGTGGGAGATCGCTATGTCCTCGCCGATATGCTGAGACTGGGTGCCGTTATCGGCGGCGAAGACGCGGG
>CAZDYR010000341.1:0-3333 GCA_964509625.1 uncultured Smithella sp.
TGAAGAACGCCGCTGGATTCTTCTGGACGTGTCCGTCGGCACCGGAAATCCCATGCTGTTATTCTACATTTCTTTGGGATTGGGGTTCGTCCATCTGAGCCTTTCTTATCTTCTGGGCCTGCTTCAGGCGGCCGATCTTTACGCCCGAATGCAGAAGCTGGGCCAGTTATGTGTTTTGGCGGGAGGCGTCATGCTGGTCGTTATGAACATCTGGTTTTCCTCCCCTCGGGACGCCGCGCACGAGCCGCTTTTTTACGGCGGATTTGCCGCTTTGGGCTTGGGCGTAATGCTCACACTGGTATTTGCCACGAATCATCGCAATCTGCTCATCCGTTTCGGCGTGGGGCTTTGGAACGTATATGGCCTCACCGGCCTGATCGGTGACCTTCTTTCCTATGCCCGTCTTTTCGGATTGGGTATCGGGACATCAGCCATCGCGACCGTCATGAACGAGTTGGCCGCGATGGTCTTGGGCGCGGCGGGGCCGGTGATCGGATTGCCACTGGCGCTGATCATTATTGTTTTAGGCCATAGCTTCAATCTGACGCTGGGTATTTTGTCCGGCACCATTCATTCCGCGAGGCTCCACTTTGTGGAAGCGTTTAAAAGCTTCTTCACGGGAGGCGGCGTTGAATACAAGCCTTTCAAAATTGAAGGAGGGAAACCATGAGCGTAAAGAGAAAATGGACCTTGGGCCTGGTGGCAGCAATGATGGTAACGCTCGGGTGGATCTGTCCCGCCGCGGCTGAAACACTGCCCGCGCCGGAAAACTGGGCGCCGCTTGTAGCCAAAATGATCATGGGACTAAGCCTGTCTCTTGGACTGGCGGGTTCCGCCATCGGCCTGTCCATTTCATTCTCCGCGCTTCTGGGCGGGGGAGCGGACAACTTTTACAAAAACATTGTCCTGGCGATGATGCCGTCTTTGCAGGGGATTTATTCTATTGTGGTTTTCTTTACCAATCTGGGACAGCTTGCCACCGAACCCTATGCCGCCGCGGCCCGGGCGGGCATCTTTGGTGTGTGTATGTTCGCGTGCGGCTGGTACCAGGGCGTTGTCAGCGCGGCTGGCATCCGGGCGATTCTGGAGGGCAGAAACACACTGGTCAACGGCCTGGTCTCGGGCGCCATCCCGCAGAACTACGCGGTGTTCGCGCTGGTGATGACCTTCATTATGAAATAACACATTATTGAAAGGGGTAAGCTATGACTAAGGAAGGAAAATGGATAATGGGAGCGCTTGCTGCGTTATTTATAACGGTTGGATTTGTTTCTCAAGCCGCAGCAGCGACCGCGCCAACGCCGGAAAACTGGGCGCCGCTTATTGCAAAAATCATGATGGGACTGAGCCTGTCTTTGGGATTGGCCGGGTCCGCGGTTGGCCTGTCCATTTCGTTTTCCGCGCTTCTGGGCGGGGGCCCGGAAAATTTCTACAAGAACATCGCCGTGGCCATGATGCCGTCATCCCAGGGAATATACTCCATCGTCGTCTTATTTTCCAACATGGACGGATTCAACACAGATCCCTACACCGTTGCCGGCCGGGCGGCGATCTTTGGCCTCACCATGTTCTTCAGCGCCTGGTTTCAGGGAATCGTCTGCGCCGCGGGGATCCGCAATATTCTGGACGGGAAAAACACCATCACCAACGCGCTGGTGTCGGGCGCCATGCCGGAAACCTACGCGGTGTTCGCGCTGGTCATGACGTTCATTATGAAATAGAACAAACCGAAGGCTTCGGCTATTCAGATGCGTCTTTTTGAAGATAAAGCGTTTGTGTCGGATAGGCAAATTCAATGCCTTCTTCCGCAAAGCGGCGGAAGATTTCCAGATTGATTGCTTCCTGGACATCCATATAGAGGTTAAAATCCGGTTTGGCGACAAAATAAACCACTTCAAAATTCAGCGATGAATTGCCGTATTCCTTGAAGTGGACACGATCAAGGCGCGCATTTTCCTGCTTTTTGACGATATCGCCGACCATCGTCTTAATGAACGTCAATTTTTCCAGAGGCGTTTGATACACGACGCCGAAGCCAAACACGATACGCCGCTCTTCCATGCGCTTGTAGTTGCGAATGCGGCTTTTCAAAAGGTCATTGTTGGAAAAGATGAGTTGTTCACCGCTCAGACTGCGGATGCGCGTGGTTTTCAAACCGATATGCTCAACGGTGCCGGAAAGCGAATCCACCACAATAAAGTCGCCGATGACAAAAGGCTTATCCAGCACGATAGACAGAGAGGCCAGCAGATCCCCCAGAATATTCTGTACGGCCAGTGCGACGGCAATGCCGCCGATGCCTAATCCGGCGACCAGGCCGGTGATATTGACGCCCAGATTATCCAGAAGCAGGAGAAGAACGATTACCCACAGGACTACGCGCGCAATGAAGCCCAGTAAATTAATGGTTGTAGCGCTTGATGCGTCCTGATCCATCCGCCTAGCCACGGTTCGATGCAACCAGAACGAAATGCCGGCGCCGGCCCATAAGCCCCCCTGCACGATCAGGATCAGGATGACCACTTTCTGCCACAGGACCGCAATGGAAGGCTTGATCGTGATCGCCTGAGAGGCCACGTAAGCGGAGGCAACCAGCAGAATAAAGAATTTGGTTTGCCTGAGCATGCTGACCAGAAGATCGTCGACCTGGTTATCTGTGGCGGCTGCAAGTTTCGAGAGTCTGGAAATGAACAGGCGCTGAATAACTTTCAGAACCGTAAACGTCACAAGGAGGATAACGAGGGCGATCAGCCAGTTCTGCACCGTATTGCCGAGATAAACTTTTTCTAAAAACCCCATTTTTTCTCCTAATTTATTTTGTAGGGATCAATCGCGTATAACTTATTTTGAAAATGGTTTATAATCCCTCCGTTGGATGAGCCGGGATTATATATAATCAATAATTGATGTCAATCTTTTATGGATAGTTTTTTGTGCTTCTGTTTCTTGAACTGTGTGAGGATCCTGTTAATTTCGCGCAGGAGACGGACAACTTCATGCTGTCCCTGTAAATGATATTGTGCCCGGCTTCCCTCGCCTCTGTCGACACGAACAGCGAAAATATTTCTGTCACTCAGACGGAACACATCCTCATCTGTTTCATCATCCCCCGTGAAAAATGCTTTCGGGCACCCCGCCTGCCGCATCAGAAGCGTTAGGGCGACACCCTTGTCCGGCGCGCCTTCAGGAATCAAATTTTCGATGTATTTGCCGCTGATGCGCCGCGGCTGCGGCACCAGACGTTCAATGGCGCGAAGGATCCGAGCATGCGCCATGTTGAGATCGGCAGCGTGGCGATAAACTCCTGTTTGCTGGCCACGGGGCGATTTTAGC
>CAZDYR010000342.1:0-3330 GCA_964509625.1 uncultured Smithella sp.
GTCCCCTTCTACGGCATATCGCGAAACGGTCTCTTTCATTACGTAAAGGAATATTTTCAGCCGAATTTCATCTTTTTCCCGTTTCACGTCATGGGCGAATTATCCAGAACGCTGGCCCTGACGGTTCGTCTTTTCGGCAATATCATGAGCCACGAAAAGGTTGTCGGCATCCTGCTGGCGGTTACCCCTTTTCTGTTCCCGGTCGTGATGCAGATTCTGGGACTGCTGATCGGTGTGATCCAGGCTTACATCTTTGCGATCCTTTCCATGGTCTATATCGCTTCAGCGCTCTCCGCTGAAGACGAAGCTCATCATACGGAAGTAAAGAAAGAAGGCGTTAGCGCTTAAAAAAATTACTAAAGGAGGAGTTTTTTATGGACAGTGTAAGTCTCGTCGCGATGGCCTCGATTTTCGGTGCGGGTTTGGCAATGGCAATTGGTTCAATTGGTCCGGGCTTAGGCATGGGGCAGGCAATCTCCCAGGCACTGGCCGCGATCGCTCAGCAGCCGGATGAAAGGAATTCTTTAACCCGGACGCTTTTTGTCGGCTTGGCCATGATTGAATCCATCGCCATTTACTGTTTCGTTATTTCCATGATTCTGATTTTCGCCAATCCGTTCTGGGGTTTCATTACAAAGTGAGGGGGATAAACCATGCATATCGACTGGTTTGTTTTTTTAGCGCAAATCTTTAACTTCCTCCTGCTGATGTACCTGCTGAAGCGCTTTCTTTACGGGCGGATCATCAAGGCCATGGATGACCGGGAAGCGAAGATAGCCGCCCGCTTTGCCGAAGCTGAAGAGCTGAAGGTCAAGGCCAATGAGGAAGCCGAGCTTTATGAAAAGCGCAACCAGATGCTCAATGAGAAGAAGGACGTCATGCTCAATGAGGCCACTATGGCGGCTGACGCCAAGCGCAAGGAGCTGATGGAAAAAGTCCGCGTGGAGGTCGAGCAGGTCAAAACACGCTGGCAGGATATGCTGGCCCGTGAGCAGGACGCCTTTTTGTACGATTTGCGCCAGCGCGCGGCCAAACAGCTTTATGCCACAGCGCGCAAGGCGCTCTCCGACCTTGCGGACGCCGACCTCGAAGGAAGGATTGTCGATGAATTTATCCGCCGGATTAAGTCGCTGGACGCGGAAAAAAGCCTTCAGATGCGCCAGGCGATCCGGGGCAGCGGCAATCGGGTGACGATTCAGAGCGCCTTTGGGATTCCTGAAACAAGGCAGTCTCAAATTGAAGAAGTGCTGAAAAACCAGATTACCAACGGCTTTACGATCCGGTATCAGCGTGAGCCGGATATCGTGTCGGGGATCGAACTCAGGGTAAACGGGCATAAAATCGCCTGGAGCCTCAATGAATATCTGGAGACGCTTGTGGAAAGCCTGACGGAGACCTTACAGCGAGAGGCGCACGCGACATAGATAAAAAGGATAAAGGAGCTATAAAGGCTAAAGGATAAAGTCTAAGGCTAAAAGGCTGGTGGAGAAAGGATGACAGGAATGTCAGGAGGCGACGAATGAATCAACAGGCAGGAAAAGTTGAAAATCAGGAATTAAAAGATTTCCTGGACGACACATTTGAGACGATGGACAAGGTTCTCGAGGGGCAGAATCCTGAACTCAGGCAGCTGGAGGTCGGCCAGGTGGAATTTGTCGGACGGGACATTGCCCGGGTCAGCGGTCTGCCGCATATACGCGCGGAGGAGCTGGTCCGCTTTGCCGGCAATTATATGGGACTTGTTTTTAATATCGATCCGAAGGAAATCGGCGTGGTGCTTCTGGACCCCAGCGAAAATCTGCAGGTGGGATCGGAAGTTCAGCGCACCAAACGCGTCCTGGATGTGCCGGTGGGAGACGCGCTTTTGGGACGCGTGGTTGATCCGATCGGACGGCCGCTGGACGGCCTGGGAGAAGTCAACACGGTCATGCGTCTTCCGGTGGAAAGGCCGGCGCCGGCGGTCATGGACCGCGCGCCGGTAACGGTTCCGCTGCAGACGGGCATCAAGGTGATTGACGCGCTCATTCCCATCGGACGCGGACAGCGGGAACTGATCCTGGGCGACCGGCAAACGGGCAAAACCGCTATCGCGGTCGACACGATCATCAATCAGAAAGAAACAGGGATCATCTCCATTTACTGCGCCGTCGGCAAGAAAAGCGCGGACGTGGCCAAGGTGATCGCGGAGCTGCGGGATCATGGTGTCATGGGACAGTGCATCGTGGTTGTGGCTACCGGCGAAGACACGCCGGGTTTGCAGTTTATCGCGCCTTACGCGGCTACCAGCATGGGGGAATATTTTGTCGAGCAGGGCAGGGACGTTTTGATTGTCTATGACGATCTGACATCACACGCGCGGGCTTACCGTGAAGTGTCGCTGCTCTTGCGGCGCCCCCCCGGAAGAGAAGCTTTCCCCGGCGACATCTTTTACATTCACTCCAGACTGCTGGAGCGCTCTACGCACATGCGGCCGGAACTGGGCGGCGGGTCGCTGACCTCTCTACCGGTTACCGAGACAGAGGCGCAGGACATGTCGTCCTATATCCCGACCAACCTGATTTCGATCACGGACGGTCAGATTTACCTGTCGCCGGTGCTTTTCAACAAGGGCATTCTGCCGGCGGTTGATGTCGGCAAATCCGTGTCCCGCGTGGGCGGCAAAACGCAGCTGCCGGCTTATCGGTCGGTTGCCGGTGACTTGCGGCTGTCCTACTCGCAGTTTGAAGAGCTGGAATCCTTTTCCCGTTTCGGCACAAGGCTTGATGATTCCACACGCCGGACGCTGGAGCGGGGCTGGAGGGTCCGTGAAATTCTGAAGCAGGGACAGTACAAACCGCTCAGGGCCTCCGAGCAGATTGCCTCGCTTTTGTCGGTGACCGGCGGCGCGCTGGATCTTGTTCCGACGGACAAAATCCGTGAGGTGGAGACGAAATTACTGCAGGCCGTGAATGAGCAGCTGCCGGAATTATGTCAGCGCATCGAAGCCGGCAAGAAGATGGAAATGGCGGACCGTGACGGCATCATGAATAAAATCAAACCGGCCATCGCGCCGTTTGAAGAGATTGAGGACGCCAATGCAAACAACTGAGTCCCTGAAAAGAAGGATGAAAAGCGCGGGTGATCTCCTGTCCGTGGTGAAAACCATGAAAGCGCTGGCCGCTGTCAGCATCCGTCAGTACCAGCGGGCGGTGGATTCCCTGCGTGATTACAACCGGGCCGTCGAAATGGGCCTGCAGATCGTGCTTAAGGAGCGGATGGGCGCGATGCTGGAGAGAAAGACCTCCACGATGAAACGCCTGGGCGTCATCGTTTTCGGTTCGGATCAGGGCC
>CAZDYR010000343.1:0-3323 GCA_964509625.1 uncultured Smithella sp.
TTTATGGAAAATTATTTTGGGGACAGGAATGCCAATATCACTTTTCTGATATTTTGCAATATTTTTTTCACAGGCGGGAAATCAAAAACGGAATGACCGCGCCGGTTCTTTTATCGCTTCGCTCGCTTACCCTGACGCGGATCATTTTGAATTTTAGCCCGCTGTCGCTTGCCCGTTTGGCGCAACATAGAAGATGGGTCATTGACCCATATCACCGATCGGCTGGAAGAAAATTTCGCTAGGCAGCCATCTGCAAATGTTGTATAAACCACATCAAATTGAGATATTTAAGTCAGCCACCCGAAAGTGATTGAGGATGAAGAACCGATCGAAAGCGTCAGATCCGGCCCAGGACGATCCCGCGGCCTTAAAACAACAGATTGCAGATTTGCGGAAAAGCGAAGAATTTTTTCGCACGATCATGCAGAATTCATCAGACGTTATGGTTGTCGTCAACGCGAAAGCCGTCATCACCTATGTGAATCCTTCCATCGAGCAATGCCTCGGATACAAACCTGAAGAACTTATCGGGAAAAGCGGATTTGATTATATTGTCCGTTCCGAGCTGCCGCGCGCCCTGCTGGATTTCGGCAAGGCCATCCTGACCCAAGACGTCAACATCCACAACTCTTTCGGCGTCAAGCATAAAGACGGGTCAACCCGAATCATGGGCGGTATCGGCATCAATCTCCTGCATAATCCGGTCGTAAAAGGTTTTGTGATCAATGCGCACGACATTACCGAACAGCGGCTGGCGGAAGCGGATCTCGACAGCCATCAAAAACACCTTGAAAGGCTTGTCGAAACCCGAACGGCGGAAATATCCCGGATCAATGCCCGGCTTTCAGCCGAACTGGCCGAGCGCAAAGAGATGGAAAAAGCCCTCAAGGAAAGCGAAGAACGACATCGTAACTTTATCGAAAATATCCCCATCGGCGTCATCATCATCGACCTCGCGGGTAAAGTCCGCTACATCAATAAACGATTCCAGGAAATGCTGGGCTGGTCTCCCAAAGATGTGATCGGCAAGGACGCTTTCAGCCATGAGGCGTTTGATGATCACACACGCAAACTTTTATCCGGACATTTTACAGATCTTACCGGGGCCGACAGGCAAAGATTTCCGGACATTCCCGTTACCGCCAAGAACAAAGCCCGAATATGGGTTGATATGATCGCCACCCGCCTGAAAAAAGACGGCGAGTCCGTGGGCATGCAAATGGTTTTTATCGACATGACGGAAAGAAAACAGGCCGAGGCGGAACGCAAGGGTCTGATGGGCCGCCTGCACCGGGCTGAAAAAATGGAAGCCCTGGGAAACATGGCCGGCGGTGTCGCGCATGACCTCAACAATGTTCTTGGCGTTCTGGTCGGCTACACCGAACTCATGATGATGAAAATACCGGAGGAATATCCCTTCAAAAAACTTTTGCATAATATTATGCAATCCAGCGAGAAAGCAACCGCCATCCTCCAGGATATGCTGACACTCGCCGGCCGCGGTGTGACGGTCTCGGAGGTGCTCAATCTCAACAACGTCCTGACCGACTGTTTCCAAACGCCGGAATTTGAAAGGCTCCGTTCTTTCTACCCCCGCGTAACATTCAAACAAAAGCTGACGGAGGATCTTTTGAATATTCAGGGATCACCCGTGCTTCTGCAGAAAATCGTGATGAACCTCATCTCCAACGCCATGGAAGCCATTGCCGGCAAGGGTGAAGTACGCATCAGCACCGACAACAGCTATCTCGACGAACCGGTCCCCGGATACGATGACATCCACGAAGGCGACTATGTTGTGTTAAGGGTCAGCGACAGCGGAAAGGGCATCGCCGCCGCCGACCTTGACAAAATTTTTGAACCCTTCTACACGAAAAAAGTCAAGGGCAGAAGCGGGACGGGACTGGGCCTATCCATCGTCTGGGGAACCGTCAAGGACCATCAGGGGTACATTGATGTTCAAAGCGAACCCGGCAAAGGAAGTATTTTTACGATCTATCTCCCCGCGACCAGGGCGGCTTTGAAACAACTTCGGGAAGAACCGTCGGGCCATTCCTTCAAGGGCAAGGGTGAGTCCGTTCTTGTGGTGGACGACTTGCAGGAGCAGAGAGAAGTCGCCGAAAGCCTGTTGACCAGGCTCGGTTACAGCGTGAAAAGCGTTTCCAGCGGAGAAGAAGCCGTGGTTCATCTGAAAAAGCATCCCGTCGATGTGATGGTTCTGGACATGCTGATGGAACCGGGAATTGACGGCCTGGAAACCTATCAGCGAATCCTGAAAATAAACCCGAAACAAAAAGCCATCATCGTCAGCGGCTATACGGAAACAGATCGCGTCAAGCAGGTAATGGAGCTTGGCGCCAGCAGCTTTATCCGCAAACCCTACCTGATCGATAACATCGGCACAGCCATCCGCAAGGCCCTGTCCGAACCCTGATGCCGCTAAAACCGGCATGAACGCATTTCATCAACGGTTTATTTTGCTAAACTGCGGGCAAAGCTCCGAAGACCCGGGCTCATAATGACGGCAGGTCGCGGGCCTTGTGTCGTGGATGGCGCAGCCGAATTGCTCTTGGTCAAAGCAAAAAAACGGACAGCCGCGCAGGGGCACGCCGGAGTCCGCGGAAACCAGATGGTCCCCCTCCCAGGTACCGTGCTCCCGGTTCAGAATGTGCAGAATGTCATCCCGTTGTTCCGTCTTCCAGCGTTTGATATCTTCGTCCGTCACATAAGCCGCAAAGTCAGCCAGACAGCAGCGCCCGCAGCGCCGGCATTCCATGTGTCGGTTATTTTGGACCTCATGATCCATTTTGCGTTCTTTCTGCCGGTCACGAAAAAAGCCATCGGCGCGCCGTCATGGGGCACCGGTTCCTTCCCCGGCTGTCCCAATCGCCTGAGCAATAAACTCAACAGCGGCCGCAAGCGCTATCAAGCAGCCATCCCGCGCTTCTTCCGGCGTGTTCTGCAAACCTTTTAGTCGGACAATGGCTGTTTTCCAGGCCCGCATTGGGATCTCACTCATCACTTCGTCATCTTGTTTTTAAGCCATTGTCTCGCGGCATCCACATCAGTAAACCACTTCACGGACAGACCGGCATTGGCCGCCGTTGTTTCAAAAAAAGACTGATAGTTCAAATTTGTCGGCAGTTCCACAACGGCCGCAGGCAGTTTCATGATATCCGGCGGAATGCTTCTGGAGCGGTAATAGGCGTCCGTCAGTTCCTGAGGCCCTTTGAGGGCGCGAACATCACACAGCACGGCTTTCACGTTTTTTGACCTGATGATGGCGATCACTTCATCATGAAGTTCATCAAGAGAACCGGTTG
>CAZDYR010000344.1:0-1309 GCA_964509625.1 uncultured Smithella sp.
GCCACGCACCGGATTATTCCAGACCGGATCGAGGCGGGCACCTATGCGATCGCGGCGGCGATCACGGGCGGAGATCTGGTGATCGGCAATTGCCGTCCGGACCATCTGGGCGCGCTCATCCACAAGCTTTGGCAAGCCGGGGTGCACATCCAGGAAGTGGGCCGGGATTCGATCCGCGCCACCGCCACCGGCACGTTCCGTTCGCAGGATATGAGCACGGAAGAATATCCCGGCTTCCCCACGGATTTGCAGGCGCAGATCATGGCTTACATGTCGATCGGCAGCGGCCTTAGCGTTATCACGGAAACTGTTTTTGAAAACCGCTTCATGCATGTCAGCGAATTGATGCGTATGGGCGCGGATATTGTCATTCAGGGCGGCAGCGCCGTCGTGCGCGGCGTGCCCACTTTGTATGGCGCGCAAACGATGGCCACGGATTTGCGCGCTTCCGCCTCCCTGATTCTGGCGGCGCTCGTCGCCCAGGGCACGACGGAAATTTCACGCATTTACCATTTGGACCGTGGTTATGAAAACATTGAGAAGAAATTTTCCGCGCTGGGCGCGGACATCCAAAGGATGAAGCAATAAGATGAAAATCATTCGAGCCGACGCAAACGAATTCCGGGATTTTTTCCAGAAATTACGCGGACGGGGCGCCGCGTTTACGCCGGACCTTCTGGCGGGTGTCGCCCAAATCATCCATGACATATCCGTCCGCGGCGACGAAGCGCTGTTTCACTACACCAGAAAATTCGACGGCTGTGACCTGTCCGCGGCAACGGTTGAAGCAACCGGAGCCGAAAGGAAAGAAGCGGCGGCCCTCGTCGCACCGGAAGACCGCGATGTGATTAAACTGGCGGCCCGGCGGATCGAAAAGTATCATCGCCATCAGATCACATCGGGATACCAGATGAGCGACGAAGACGGCGTGGAGCTGGGTCAGCGGATTCTTCCACTCGCCCGGGCGGGCATCTACGCGCCCGGCGGCAAGGCTTTTTATCCCTCCACGCTCTTGATGGCGGCTATTCCGGCGCGCATCGCGGGCGTCGGGGAAATCATCCTGACCAGTCCCGTGAAGGACGGCCGGATCAATCCGCTTATCGCCGCCGCCGCCGAAATCGCCGGAGTCGACCGGATCTTCAAGGTCGGCGGCGCGCAGGCCGTTGCCGCTCTGGCGTACGGCACGCAAACCATCCCGCGCGTGGATAAAATTGTGGGCCCGGGCAACGCGTATGTCGCCGCGGCCAAAAAACTCGTTTTCGGACAGGTCGCCATCGATATGATCGCCGGCCCCAGCGAAGTGGTGATC
>CAZDYR010000344.1:1319-3320 GCA_964509625.1 uncultured Smithella sp.
AGAAACAGCTCCGGGCCCTTCCTAAAAAAAGCATCATTGAGAAATCGTTGTCCCGGTTCGGGGCTATCATCATCACGGCCGGCATCAGCCAGGCCATGGAACTGGCAAACCTCTTCGCGCCGGAGCACCTGGAGATGATGGTGGAAAATCCGGCTCAGCTTGTTGGGCAGGTTCGCAACGCCGGTTCCGTGTTTTTGGGGTCCTACACACCGGAAGCCCTTGGCGACTACACCGCAGGCGCCAATCACATCCTACCCACGGAAGGAACGGCGCGGTTCTCCTCTCCGCTGGGTGTTTATGATTTTTATAAACGCATGAGTGTATTGTCTTTTTCTAAAGAGGCCTTCGGAACATTATCCGGGCAGACGGAGCACTTTGCCCGGATGGAAGGACTGGACGCGCACGCCAATTCCGTGCGGGTGCGCGGCGCGCAAGACAAAAATCCGTAACCGATTGTTTACTTTTTGATCGAGGCGGTTAAGTCTTTGATATCAGCCTGGAGCTTTTCCACGGTGTGGCGCAGGCTGATATTTTCGATGCCGACGCCAATGGCCCCCAGCATAATCGTCAGGATACGTTCATCGCTTTCCGTAAAAATCCCTCCGCTTTCCTTGTTGGCCAGATTCATCACGGCAATGACCTGCTTATTTTTATAAACCGGCAGACTGATAAAAGACGGTGATCCGTACTTGGGATCGTTGGATTTCATGGTTCGGGGATCATTTTCAATATTCTGAATCCGCAGGGCCTTGCCGCTTTCAATAACACTTTTAACAAACAGATAGCGGCGCGGCTTCGAATCATCACTGTTTTGCTTGGGTGTCATCGGAGGTCTTGCGGCAATCAGACGAAGCCCGTCCGGCTCCGCCGTGTCCACCAGAAAAACCGATCCGTTGCGCACCGCGATCACCTGCATGGCTTTGTCCAGAATCAACGTGAGCAGATCATCAGCCGGAATGCCGTCCCGGGTGATCTCGGAAATTTCCCGAAGGGCGTTGAGTTCCGCGTTTCGGCTCTGCGAGTCACGGTTCATGGCCTCCAGTTTCATGAGGAGATGGCTGCTTCTCTTGTTGAAGATATAGACAAGAACAATCAGGCAGCATAAGAACAGCACATACCCCAGAACCGGCAGGGCGAGCCGTTCGACACTCAGGGGGTCTGCACCCTGATAAAGCATGTAAGCAACGATAATCAAAGGAATAACAGCGACAAAAACAGACAGACGATTAAACCTATTACTGAGAGCATTTTTATTCATTAAAATGTCCTTCAGAAAAGAAATTTTTTATATATGAATCTGAAAACAGTTATACAAATAATATGGAAGTGCTTTTAATACAAATTGCCTGTTTGATCAAGCACAAATCAACCATCCCGCAGTAAACCGCGGATAAATCAACCACCTCGCAGCAAGCTACGGAGAATTAAGACTCGTCGTGCTTAAGCGGGATCAAACATAAAATCGTCCGGACGCAATAATCGGCTTGTCGTCGTGGTCGATCGCGTAAATAATATCCTTGTTCATTTCCGCCTTAATGAGGTCGACAACCGGACGTCTCTTGTTCTGAAGTTTGGCAAAATTCATCACCTCGTCCATCAGCTGGTCGATGTGGCAGGCCTTGGTGATAATATGGTGTTCCTCGCATTCCTGCGCGGTGACCCTTTTCCCGGTCAGAACCATTTCATCGAGTTTGTAGCGCGGAATGGCTTTCTTCATCGCCGCCATCATCCCCGGCAGAAACGGAATGCCCAGGTCAACTTCCGGAAAGCACATAAAGCCGCGGTCTGAACGCATGAAACGAAAATCAAAGTAGCAGCACATGATGGCGCCGCCGGCAAAGGCATGTCCGGTCATCGCGACAATCGTGGGCATGGGATACAGGGCAATCTTTCTGAAAAGCGCCATCATGGTTTCAATAAATTTTTTGGCGGTTGCCGTGTCGTTTTTCTGCATGATCGGCATCAGCCATTCCAGATCGATCCCGTTGCTGAAGATTTTAT
>CAZDYR010000345.1:0-3297 GCA_964509625.1 uncultured Smithella sp.
CTGGATCGCGGATTACATCAACCGGCAAATCCGCCGCGAAGGCAAAAGCCTGTTGCCGCGGCGCTTTTCCGCGGGGTATGCGGACTTTAAACTGGAGAATCAACAAATCATCCATCAAAAGCTTCAAATGGAGCAACTGGGCGTCACCATCAACGCCGGAAACATTCTGATACCGGAAAAATCCGTAACGGCAATAAGCGGCATCTGCAACATGACGTGATTTTCCTCCAATTGCTTAATGGCTGCTTTTTCTTTTGCAACGTTTTGAATTTCAGGTGATGATGAAGGAATCAACTCCCTCCGCAAAAAGAACCGAGGAAGAGCTTAAAAGCTCCCTGGCCAAGCTGCATGATCTGGAATCCATCATCAACCGCAGCCCCGTGATTTACTGCATCTGGAAATTCGATGAAAGCGCGTCCGTGGAATATATTTCCGCCAATATTGAACAATTCGGATACACAAGGGAGGATTTCCTTTCCGGAAAAGTTTCCTGGTACGGCATCACGCATCCCGAAGACGTTCCCCGGCTGATTGCCGATATTCGGGGAAACGTCCGCAGGAAACAATGGCAGTTTGATCAAACCTACCGTGTCTTTGACAAACAGGGCAACCTTCACTGGGTCGAAGACCAGACTACGCTGATCTTCGATAACCCCCGTTTAATCACCCACGCTCAGGGTACCATTGTTGACGTCACGGATCGCAAACTGGCGGAGCTGGAACTGCGCAAGTCCGAAGACCGCCTGCAGGAACTGCTGTATAATTCCTCCGACATCATTATCATCATTGATAAGGAAGCCGTCATCCAATTCATTTCTCCATCGGTTAAAGTCATCCTGGATTATGAACCCCGGGAAGTCATCGGTAAAATTGTTTTTGATTTTATTCATCCCGATCGACGGGAATCCACAATTCATTACCATGACGATGTCGTGATGCAACAGGAGAAAAGCAATATCGGAGAGCACCTTGCCCGCCACGCGAATGGGTCCTGGATCCCCCTGGAAGTCCTGGCTAAAAACTGTCTGGATAATCCCTCCATAAACGGCATTGTCCTGCACTGCCGCAACATGACCGAGCGAAAGCGCATGGCGTCGGAACTGCAGAAGTCTGAAGAGCGCCTGCAGGAGCTACTTCTGAATTCTTCCGATGTTATAACCCTGGTCGACGATCAAGGGATGATCCGTTACATTTCTCCGTCAGCGAAAACCGTACTCAGCCACGAACCCGAGGCACTTCTGGGTCAATGCGGCTTTTCTTATATCCACCCGGATGATCTGGAAAAAGTGTTTGAAGCTTTCCGCGAGGTCATCAGGAAGGAAAACAAAGGAATTCCCACGCAATTCCGTTTCCGTACCGGCATGGGTTCATGGACCAGCGTGGAGGCATTAGCCAGCAATAGTCTCAATAACCCGGCCATTAACGGCATCATCCTTTCCATCCGCGACGTATCTGAGCGCAAACGGATGGAAGAGCAACTGCTTCAATCCCAGAAGATGGAATCCGTCGGCCGGCTGGCCGGCGGCATCGCCCATGATTTCAATAACCTTCTGATGGGCATCCAGGGCTACATCTCTCTTTTGCTTCTGGAGACGGATCCCCTTCAATCCCACTTCGAAAAACTCATGAATATCCAGACGCTGGTTCAAAACGGCGCCGATCTGACCGGAAAGCTGCTGGGGTTCGCCCGCGGCGGGAAATATGAACTGAAGGCAACCGATCTGAACACGCTGATCACCAAAACGGTCGATCTGTTCGGCCAGACCAAGAAAGAAATATCCGTACATCAGAAGCTCGAGGAAGAAATATGGACAGTTGAAGTCGACCGCACACAGATGGAGCAGGTCATCCTCAATCTGCTCGTGAACGCCTGGCAGGCGATGCCGCGCGGCGGAGACATTTATGTGGAAACGAAAAACATAACTTTGAAGGGCGCTACCCCTTCATTAAATCTGGCCTTGGGCCATTATGTCATGATCAAAGTGTCCGACACCGGGATCGGCATGGATGAAGAAACACGTCAGCGAATCTTTGAGCCTTTCTTCACCACCAAGGATAAAAAACACGGCGTAGGACTTGGCCTTGCCTCCGTTTACGGCATTATCAAGGAACACAAAGGATCTATAGATGTTGCAAGCAAACCGGGCAAGGGAACCGTCTTTACGATTCATCTCCCGGTTTCAGACAAAGAAATTCCTCCGGAAGCCCGGACAGCCAGGACCATTCTCAAGGGGACGGAAACCCTCCTGCTGGTGGATGATGAGTCTTCCATTGTCGATGTTTGCCGGGATATCCTGATTCATCTGGGATATAAAATATTTACCGCTTCGAATGGTAAAGAGGCGTTGAATATTTACAAGTCGCATCCAGATGAGATTGACCTGGTCATTCTGGACATGATCATGCCGGGCCTAAGCGGCCAGGACACCTTCGAGGAGCTGAAACTCATCAACCCGCGTGTAAAAGTTATGCTGTCCTCCGGTTACAGTCTCACGGATCAGGCGCAGAGAATCATGGACAGCGGCTGCCGGGCCTTTATCCAAAAACCGTTCCGGGTGGATGATCTCTCCCTGAAAATACGCGAGGTCCTGGACCAGGCGTCTTCCGCGTGAATCGACCTGCTATTTGCTTCCCTGCGATTCAGATTCATCGCATCTCAATTTAATATAAATCTTGTCGAGTTTCTGATGAATGGAGCTGGCGGTAACCGAATTGCGATAGGCCATGAGGATCAGCTTGATGGAAACCAGCAGAACACCCGCCTCCAGAAGAATGTCATGAGTCATTCCCTTCGTAAAAAGCGCCGCGACAAACAAAATAAATGTCAGGCCGATGACAAGGATCGACCACATATCAAAGTACTGCCTCACTTTATTCATCATTTCTCTCCTGTCTTCGTATTCAGCCGGACACCGTGAAAGCCGGGTCAGCTTTTCCCCGCGAATTTACCGGCCGCTTTCAGCTTCGCGATTTCTTCCTGCTCCAGAACCGTGTAGGCGATTTTGCCCACGCGCGTCAGCGGCAGACTGTCCCGGAATTCCACTTCACGCGGACACGACCATTTGATCAGATGCTCGCGGCAATGACGGATCAATTCATCAGCCATTGCCGGACCTTTTTTAGTCTGGTCTTTCAGGACAACAATCGCTTTGACGCGCTCGATCTGCGCCTCATCCGGCACGCCGATCACGCAGGCGTCGCGGACCGCGGGATGCTGATAGAGCACGGCTTCCACCTGCGCGGGGTAAACATTCATGCCGGACGATTTAATCATCCTTTTGAGACGGAGCTTAAAGT
>CAZDYR010000346.1:0-3296 GCA_964509625.1 uncultured Smithella sp.
TCATGCCGACTTCTTTGGAGTGATTGATGATCAGCTCTTCAATCATCGGATCGGGTGTGGCGTTGCGCTTTTCATCATATTTATAGAAGCCGGAACCGGTTTTCTGACCGAAGCGGCCCATTTCACAGATCTTGTCCAGAATCGTATTTTTCTGCTCCCGCGGGGTGAGCGAGTCGAACTTCGCCTTGCGGTTGCGCCAGCCGACATCGAGGCCCGCCATGTCACCCATCGCGTAGGGACCCATCGGGAAGCCGAAGTTGTACAGAACCTTGTCAATCTGCCAGGGGAGCGCCCCTTCTTCCAGCATGAAACCGCATTCGCGGGTGCGCTTGGCGAGCATGCGGTTTCCCACAAAACCGTCGCAGACGCCGACGAGCACCGGCACCTTGCCGATGGTCTTGCCCACTTTCATGGCCGTCGCGTAAACATCGGGGGTTGTTTTCTTTCCGCGCACGTTTTCCAGCAGTCTCATGACGTTGGCCGGGCTGAAGAAGTGCATGCCCATGACGTCCTGGGGACGTTTGGTGATGGCCGCAATGTCATCCACATTCAGATAAGAGGTATTGGAAGCGAGAATCGCGCCGGGTTTGCAGACGGCGTCGAGCCTGGTGAAGACTTCCTTCTTGATGGCCATGTCTTCAAAGACCGCTTCGATGACCAGATCGACGTCCTTTAAATCATCGTAGGAGAGCGTCGGCTGGATTAAGGCCATTCTCTTGTCCATGACTTCCTGCTTCAGCGACCCCTTGGCCACGGTATTGGCATAGTTCTTCTTGATGACCGCCATGCCCTTATCGATAAATTCCTGCTTGACGTCGAGAAGTTTCACGGGAATGCCGGCGTTGGCAAAACACATAGCGATGCCGCCGCCCATGGTGCCCGCGCCCAGGATGCCCACGGATTTGATTTCGCGCGTGGGCTGATCATCGGGAAGCCCCGGAATGCGCACAACTTCGCGTTCGGCAAAGAAAACATGACGCTGGGCCTTGGACTGGTCGGAGGCCTGGAGTTCGACAAAGATTTCGCGTTCTTTTTTCATGCCTTCGGCAAAGGGGAATTCGGTGGCGATCTTTACGGCTTCGATGCATTTGAAGGGAGCGATATAGCCCCGGAACTTGCGGGCGTTGGCCTTGGCAAAATCATCAAAAACAGTCGGAGAATCAACCTTCGCGGTAAGCGAGCTGACTTTGCGGATGGACAGTTTCTGATCCACTACTTTTTTGGCATAGGCCAGCGCCGCCGTCTTGAGGTCTCCGTCCACGATTTCATCCAGAATACCCATGCCCTTGGCTTTGACCGCTGCTACCGGCACTCCGGAAGTGATCATTTCCAGCGCTGCCTGAACACCCGCCACGCGCGGCAGTCTCTGCGTTCCGCCCGCGCCCGGCAAAAGCCCCAGTTTTACTTCGGGAAGACCGACTTTGGCGGTGGCGACGGCAATGCGGAAATGGCAGGAAAGCGGAATTTCCAGCCCGCCGCCCAGTGCCGTTCCGTGAATCGCCGCGATCACCGGCTTTGGAGAATCTTCGATGAACTTGCAAACATCCGGTAAGTGCGGCTCCATGGGCGGCTTCCCGAACTCCCGGATGTCCGCTCCCGCGATAAACGTCCGCCCTTCGCAGATGATCACCATGGCCGCAATGCCGCTGTCTGCATTACCTTTCTCTATTCCCGCTTTGATCCCCGCTCTCACGGCCTGTGACAACGCGTTTACCGGCGGATTATTCACACTGATTATCCCGATGTTGCCTTCCCTGGAAAATCCTACAATTTCTCCCATAGCATGATCTCCTTTATGTTTATTTTGTGATTATTTTTTCAAAAACGGATGGCACGTTGCCGGTCATTTGTCAAGATCAAGGGCAATTGTTGAGGTGGTTTTTCATCCCGCTTAAGCGGGACAAGTGTTCATGCTCCATAACTTGCTGTGACGTGGTCGATTAATGCCGTCTTGATAAGTTCAGGGAAATAAGGTACTTTTGAATACAAGGATAAAGGCTCAGGGTCAAAGGTGAAAGGCGATAAGCGATAGGTGTGAGGAGTAAAGAGTAAAGAGTGAGATGTAAAAAGTGAGGTGTAAGGAGTGAGGAGGGGGAAGCGGAAATGATGTTTTATAAAAAAGACAATGAAGGTTATCATTCCCGTATTCCGGGTATCGATCAGAAAACACTGGTTTACGGAGAGCGGACGCTTTTGACCGAGTTTCGGTTGAAAAAGAGCGCGATTGTCCCGTTTCATTCGCATCCGAATGAACAGACCGGCTACCTGATCAGCGGGCACATGATTTTTATTGTTGGCGGAAAGCGGTATGACACCTACCCCGGTGACAGCTGGTGCATCGCGGCCGGCGTGGAGCACAGCGCGGAGGTGATAGAGGATTCCGTTGCCGTGGAAGTGTTCTCGCCTGTCAGGGAGGATTATTTGCCGGATAAAAAACATTGACTGTTTGATTTATAACCGAGGAGGAACGACCCATGAGACAGTTTTCACTGACGCCGGCTGCCGGCAAGAGGCTGATCGCAAAAGCAATAGCCAAACACCCGGAAGTGCAGACAGCGCTGAAAGGCGGAACCGTTGCGGTGATTGCCGGAACAACCAACGGTTATGTTGCCGAGGAGCTGCTTGAAACCATTGGACAGGCGAAAGAATTCCGCCGCGGCCGGTTTTTTCGCGGCATCGTTTTGCCGCCTGCCCGCCCGACGGCGGAATCCGGGAGGCTCCCGGACGAGAGCGGTTTTCCCGGTGATGTTGTGATCCAGAACGGCGTCTGGCAGCAAGGGAAAACCATCTTTGATGTAGCCGGTGAGTTGAAGGAAAATGACGTCATTTTGAAAGGTGCCAACGCGGTGAATATCGAAACCGGACGGGCGGCTATTCTGATCGCTCACCCGCAGGCGGGAACCATCGGCGCATCGCTCCCCGCCTATTACGGACGGCGTGTGCGGCTGATCATACCGGTCGGGTTGGAAAAGCGGATTGCCGGGAATATCGACGATTTGGCGGCGCAGATCAACGAACCGGGTGTCCATGGTCCGCGGCTGCTGCCTGTTCCCGGGGAGATTGTGACGGAACTGGATGCCCTTGCCATGCTCACGGGCGCCAAAGCGCAACTGATCGCGGCCGGTGGTGTGGCCGGCGCGGAGGGCAGTGTCTGGCTGGCGATCAGCGGCGAGCCCTCGCAGGAAAACGGCGCGATGGCGCTTCTGCAGTCGGTGGCGGCGGAACCGGCGTTTGAACTGTAGAAAACCTTGACAATCGTTTCCTGTTAGAGTCAGATCATAAAATCAATAACTGAA
>CAZDYR010000347.1:0-3284 GCA_964509625.1 uncultured Smithella sp.
AAATTAAACACATGATTAAGGAGAGAAAAAATGAAAAAGATGATTTCGTTGGTTGTTATCCTGATGATGATGGCCTTTGCCACCACAGGATTCACACAGGTAAAAGCAGGATCGTTTAACGTCACGCCCACAATCGGCACTTATGTGTTTGAAGGCAATGAGGACATGGACAACGGCTTGACCCTGGGGCTGCGCGGCGGCTACTTTTTCACCAAGTATATCGGCGCTGAAATTTACGGCCAGTGGGTTCCCACCAAGGTTGGCAAGAATGTTATAGAAAACGGTATCGGGATTGATAAAAACGAATCGCTCAACGTAGCCAGTTACGGTATTGAAGGTATTTTTAACCTTCTTCCTGACGGATTGGCGGGTACCGGGCTTGTTCCTTTCCTGGCAGCGGGCGTCGGAGGGATGCACTATTCCCGTCATTATCAGGACACGGTTGACAACAATGAAAATAAAATCGCCGCAACCTACGGCGGGGGATTGAAGTACTTCCTGTCGGATGCTTGGGCTGTGCGCGCCGATGTCCGCCATGTTATTCCTTTCGATGATGTTCACAACAACCTGCTGGCCACGGTCGGTTTGACCTACGCGTTCGGCGGAGCAAAGCCTGCAGCTCCCGCTCCCGCGCCCGTGATCGGTGACGAGGATGGCGATGGTGTTCTTGATAACGTTGATAAGTGCCCCGGCACGCCCCGCGGCTGCGCTGTTGACAAAGACGGCTGCCCTCTGGATTCCGATAAAGACGGCGTCATCGACTGCAAGGATAAATGCCCCGGCACGCCCGCCGGTGTAAAAGTCGACGCTGACGGTTGTCCTCCGGTTGTTCAGAAAGCGGCGCCTGTGGCGGCGGCTCCCGAAATCGTGGAGAAGGGAAGAACCACCCTGAAGGTGTTGTTTGACACCGACAAGGCAATCATCAAGAAAGATTCCCTGAAGGATGTGGACAATCTGGTAGCCGTGATGAAACAGTATCCGGATCTCAATGTCAACATCGAAGGTCATACGGACAGCGATGGCAGCGACGCTTACAATAAGAATCTTTCCCAGAGACGTGCCGATGCGGTAAAGGCCTACATGGTCAAAAGCGGCATTGATGCCAATCGCCTGAAGGCAATCGGATATGGTGAAGAAAAGCCCATTGCCGACAACGCGACGAAACAAGGGAAAGCCCAGAACCGTCGTGTGGAAGCGGCAACCGCTGAATATATCATTAAGAAATAAGGCTATGGGCGATAGGCCATAGGCTGTAGGTTTAGATGAGCCCCAGCGGCAATGCCGCTGGGGCTTTTTTTCGATCTAATCGCTACAGCCTCGCGTCGCCTTCGGGGGGAAACAGCCTACTTACCGGTCGTGATTTTTTTTCGCAGTAGTGCCCCTTTTGGAGCAGGGAAGGGTAGAGGAAAGAAAACTTGATTGCCTGCGTGCGCCTGACCGATCTGATGACCGTCCGCCGAGAAAATGGTTTGCGTGTCTGTTGAAAATGTTTTATCAGGCAGCAGCAAATCGACATTATCTCCCGTCTTGAGATGGTTGCGGACTTCAATCAGCACGCGTTTCTGATTGTCATCATAGCCCAGGACAATTCCCGCCGGTTCATGCGTCTGAATGTTTTTGATGTCGGGACTGGTTTCTGTGATTTTTTCCTGAGTGAACGCAAAGCCCGTGGTATAGCCGCGATGCGATACTTTTTGCAGTTCTTCCATCCATGACCGGTTGAATCGGTAATTATTTTGGTTTTGCATAAACGTGTCGATCGCCTGACGATACGTTCGGGTGACCACCGCAACATAGTAAGATGATTTCATCCGGCCTTCGATTTTGACGCTGGCAGCACCGGAGGCCATTATTTCGGGCAGGTGTTCAATCAGGCACAAATCTTTTGCACTCAGCAAATAAGAGAATCGCTCATCCTCTTCCAGCACCAGCGGGTCGGAAGGGCGGGTTGCCTCAGTCAGCAGATATTCCCATCGGCAGGGTTGGGTGCAGTCACCCTGATTGGCGCTTCTCCGGTTGCGCAGGGCTGAAAGGTAGCATCGTCCGGAATAGGCCATGCACATCGCGCCGTGAATAAAAACTTCCAGTTCCATGTCGGGAACCGCGGCGGCTATGTCACCAACTTCCTTTAAGGTCAATTCCCTGGCCGGGATAATCCGTTTTATCCCCTGGCCGCGCCAGAAGCGGACGGCTTCGACATTGGTGGTGTTGGCTTGTGTGCTCAGGTGCAACGGCATCTGCGGAGCGATCTGACGGATCAGGCGGATCAGGCCCGGGTCGCTGACAATCAGCGCGTCGACGCCGGTCGTGATCAAACGGGGTAGCGTCCGTCTCGCTTCTTCAAAATCCGCGTCGCGGGCGAATATGTTGAAGGCGGCGTAAATTTTCACGCCTTTTGCGTGAGCTTCACAGGCGCCTGCAGCCAGATCATCGAAAGACATTTCGGCCGACGGGGCGCGCAAACTCAAGCCCGGAACACCGACGTACACGGCATCTGCGCCATAGAGCAGTGCGGTGCGCAGTTTTTCCAGATTGCCGGCGGGGATCAAAAGTTCCGGTCGGCGCATAGAAACCTCCGTTAAGGACAATACCTGCGCACCTGTTCCATCACCTTGAGGGATTTGACTTCTTTCCCCAGAACGTAGCAAATGAAGCCGCACAGGATGTTGCGGGATTCGGAAGCCAGGCTTTCCGGCATGCAGACCATTTTTATTTTTTCGATATCCATGTCTTTACCCAAAAGCAGCGTTCGAACGGTGCCCGCGGAGACGGCTTGATCGTACCTTTCCGGCCGGGCGCAGGCGGCGCAGAAAATGCCGCCTTCCTTCGGGAAAAAATAGTAGGAAGCGCCGTTGACCACGGGCGTTTTACAGCGCACGCACGCTGACAGAGACGGTTCAAATCCGGTAATTTTCAATAGGCGCATTTCAAAAAAACGAATCGCCGGGTCCGAAACATTTTCACGCGCGAGCCAGGCCAGAAAATCCTGAAGCAGCATAAAAAGATTCTCATTGGTTTTGCCTTCCAGGCTGAAATGATCGGCGAGGTCGATGAAATAGGATGCCGTCAATGTTTTTTCCAGATCCTGCCGGATGAGCGTGTAGTGGTCGATGATGTCGCACGATTCGATGAAGGCCAGGGTGTCGCGGTTTTTTCGCGAAAAAATAAAACGGATCAGTGAAAACGGTTCAAAAACGTTGGCAAAACGCTTCCGGCTTCTTTTGGCGCCTTTGGCGATTCCCTTGATCTTGCCGAACTCAAGGCTGTAAAGGGTGACGATTAAA
>CAZDYR010000348.1:0-2817 GCA_964509625.1 uncultured Smithella sp.
GTTCGATGTGTTCTTATTTCTTGAAAAGATGGATAATTTCGTTTAAAGCAAAACCCAAATGCCCAAAACCAAAAGGAGCCCTCCATCATGAAAATCAAAGAGATCAAAGCCAGCACCATGAATGTGGAAAAATTTATCGAGAACAAAGTCCGCACCATCCGTGAAGCCGTAGGCGATGGTCTGGCCATCAATGCTCTGTCCGGCGGCGTGGATTCCGCGGTGGTCACCGCTCTGGGGCACAAAGCCCTGGGCAGCCGCCTCAAAACCTATATCATTGACAACGGCATCATGCGCGAAAACGAGCCCGCCCAGGTGGCGGCCGCTTTCAAAAAACTGGGAATACACGTGGAGGTGGTCAATGCACAAAAAGCCTTCTTTGCCGCATTCAAGGGAGTGACCGATCCCGAGGAAAAACGCGAAGCCGTCACACAGACGTTTTACAAAAACGTCTTCGGCAAACTCGTGGTCAAAAGCAGGGCCAAGTACCTTCTGCAGGGAACGATTCTCACCGATGTGGATGAAACCGTCGCCGGCATCAAACGCCAGCACAACGTGTTTGAACAGCTGGGCATCGACCCGCAAAAAGCCTTCGGATACAAAATACTCGAACCGCTGATCGAACTGCGCAAGGACGGCGTCCGCAAAGTCGGTGCGGGGCTTGGCCTGCCGCAGAGCATGTTTGACCGGATTCCCTTCCCGGGACCGGCGCTGGCCGCCCGTGTGATCGGAGAGGTCACACCCGCAAGAATCGCCCTGGTCCGGAAAGCCACGACCATCGTTGAAACAACCCTCAAGGACGTCAAGGCATTTCAATATCTGGCGATTCTTCATGAAGACCGGGTGACCGGCATGCGAAACGGCAGGCGCGTCTTCGGCAACCAGATTGAAATCCGCTGCTGGGACAGCACCGACGCCAGAAAGGCCAGGCCCACGAGGCTGCCTTTTGAGCTTCTGGAAAAGATGGCCGCAAAGATCACCAAAGAAATCCCCGAGGTGGTGAGCGTGACTTACAACATTACAACAAAACCCACGTCCACCATTGAAGCCATCTGACTTTTTCAAAAAAGCCTTTCTGCCAAAAACCGCTTAAAAAAAGAAAGGACAGGTTGCCCTGTCCTTTCCGCTCCTCGCCGGATATGATTAAATGACAAGGGTTATTTTAACCAATAGACCTTGTTGGTCGCACCTCCGACCGCCCCCAGACTATTGAGCCTGTCGAATTCTTTCTGGGTTTTCGGCCACCAGGCGTAAAGCACCGACGGATCGAACTTTCCATTTGTAATGGTTTGCACAGACGACATAATCTGCATGCGCCCGGTGTCCGTAATGCCGTAAACCGCATTGGGATATTTATCTCCCAGCATCGGGGGATCCAAAGCCTTGGGGAAAGCGGCGCGGATTTTATAGACGTCGTCAACCGTCCCCGCAGCGACGATCGCCCGGGCCAGTGCATGCATGCCCGTGTAATTGAGCGCGCACTCCCAGGTCACCATTCTTTTGTAAGTTGAGGTGTATTTCTTATCAAAAACCTTCGCCCCGTCAAAAGGGATGCTCACGACGCCCGCCGTTCCAATCAGATCGCCCATGATTTTAGTGCCTTTGAGCAACATGGCAATATAGTCCTGCTTGGCCTGGTCAACCAGCATGAAGCCGCCCTTATACCCCATCCCTCTGGCCTGTTCGATGACCAGGGCCGTTGTGGCGGACGGTCCGCCAATCAGCATCACATCCGGTTTGGTAGCGATCGCCGCGGCCAATTGGGGAGAAAAATCGGTTTCCGTATAATAATTGGCGGGCTTATCCGCGGTAATCACGCCACCGCGCCTTTCATAATATTCCTTAAAGCCCATTCTCCACTCGTCTCCATAGGCTCCCAGCGTGACGACCATTGCGCATTTTTTCCAGCCTTTTTTCAAAGCCCATTCGGCAAAAACCTGCACGTACGTGGTGAATGAAACCGTCGTATCGATCATCAGTTTATTGCCCAGCGTTTCAATTTTGGGCGTGCTGGTATAGGCCATCATGATGAATTCGTGCCCCTTCTCTTCGTTGATTTTCATCATGGGGGCGATCGTATTGAAGACACCGTTGAAAACGGCAATGGCATTGTTCTGGCGGAAGCGGCGGGCGTTATTCACAGCCTGCGTCGGATCAACTCTGTCATCCAGCTTTTCCAGTTTGAACGTGTATTTTTTCCCTTTGACCGCAATCCCGCCGGCGGCGTTGAGTTCCTTGACCGCCATATCGACGCCGTTAAAAATATCCTGTCCGTATTCAGCGGCCGGTCCGGAAAGCGGGCCGGTATAGCCTATGAGAATATCGGCGGCCTGACTGTTTTCCATCCACGACATAACCAATACAGCAGCAACCAAACAAATCAGTACTTTCAGATACTTCATTTTCAGTCCCTCCCTATTGTTTTCTAAAATGGTTGAAACAAGTACGCGCCTCATCTTTTTTTTTACATCATTGATCTTATTATGCACCATATTTTATCCGTTCACAATCAAAGATAAACGCCAACGGACAGGTTTCTGACGGACAGGAATAATGAAGTGAAAGCAACCCGGGGAGAGACGGTTCACCGCTCTCCCCGGGTCAGGATTTAAGAATTATCGTTTCAGCATGATTACCGCGTTTTGTTTTGCCGCGGTCTGTTTTTTGATTGTTTCAAAATTTTTCGGATTCTGCGTCCACCAGCAGTAAAGCTCTGACGGATCGGACTTTCCGTTTGTGATCGTCTGAACGGAGGCTAAAATATGCATGCGCCCGTTATCGGCTATGCCGAATACTTCATTCGGGAATCTGTCCCCCAGC
>CAZDYR010000348.1:2827-3275 GCA_964509625.1 uncultured Smithella sp.
CATGCCCGTATAATTGAGGGCGCACTCCCAGGTGACCATCTTTTTATACTGCTCCGTGAATTTTTTCTCAAAAACGGATGCACCCGGGAACGGAACACTGACCACGCCGCCGGTGCCGATCAGGTTCCCCATGGTCTTGGTGCCCTTCAACAATTTAGCAATATAGTCCTGTTTGGCCTGATCGACCATGATGAATCCGCCCTTGAAACCCATGCCTCTGGCCTGTTCGATGACCAGGGCCGTCGTGGCGGAAGGTCCGCCAATCAGCATCACATCCGGTTTTGTGGCAATCACCGCCGCGAGCGGCGCCGAAAAGTCCGTCTCGGTATAATAATTCGCGGGTTTATCCGCGGTGATGACCCCGCCGTTTTTCTCCCAATATTCTTTAAAGGAACTTCTCCACTCGTCGCCGTATGCCCCCAGCGTTACGAGCATCGCGCATCTCTTC
>CAZDYR010000349.1:0-3268 GCA_964509625.1 uncultured Smithella sp.
AACCGGAAATTCACGGCTATCATCGATTTAGGACGCGCAAGGCCGGCAATTTCCGTTTCATCGAATTTCATATCAAGGTTGATCCGCAAATGACCGTGGAAGCGTCCCACGGCATTACCCGTGAATTGAAGCTTGTCATCATGAACAAGTTTCCCGCTTCAACGGTCACCATTCATATTGAGCCCTGCGACGGCCGGTGTACAAAAGAATGCCTGGCCGGCTGTTTTCTTCCTGAAGGGCAAAGACCCGTGACGGCACAGCGCTGATGATCTTTTTAATCCCGCTCAAACAAGACGAGCGTTGATTCCCCGCGGCGCGCTGAGGTATAATGGCAGGCCGGTCATCCATCAACGGCATACCGCGAAGGGGCTGATTTGGCAGGCTGACGAAAAGGGTATTCGGGCAACAGACCGTTTAGATTTGTCGCTGACCGAAAAGAAAAAATGGGTTATAAAAAGATTATGGAAACCGCGAAAACCTCTTTGAAGGTTACGAATAACTATGAAGTTCTGCTCAATGACATTCAGGACGGTGTGGGCGAAACCGATCTGGAAGGCAATGTGACCTTTATCAATGACGCGGGCTGCCGGATCTGGGGATACAGCCGAGAGGAAATCATTGGAACAAATTATCAGTCCTACGTTGATGCCAAAGGGGCGGAACTGCTCGCGAGCGAATACGGCAAAATCTACCGGACCGGCAATCCGGCGCGCTTTGTTCATGATATTATCCGCAAAGACGGCACGCGCCGGATTGTGGAGGATTCCGTCTCATTGATCCGCGACGATCAGAATGCCTTTATCGGATTCCGCACCGTCCAGCGCGACGTAACGGAGCGGGAGGAAACACAGCAGAAACTGGCCGCGCACCGGCGTCTGCTGGAGGCAATCTACCACAGCGTTAAAGACGCGATTATCACCGTGGACCTGGATTTAAAAGTCATTGGCGCCAACCCCTCCGCCGAAACCATCTGCGGCCTGAATGTCGGCGAGATGGGCGGCCGGCTGTTTTCGGAGTGTCTCGCGCGCTGCAACGGAACCTGCGCGGAGGTGCTCAAGCAGGCCCTTCACCAGAAAACAACCATTGCCGAATACCGCATAGAATGCGGCCATCAGCTTCGAAATCAGCAGCTCGTTTCGGTGAGCTCCTCACCGCTTCTGGACAGTCAGGATAATTTCACGGGCGCCGTCCTGGTCATCCGGGACATCACGCTGCTCAATGACCTGGAACGGGAGCTCCGCCAGCGCCATAAATTTCAGAACATGATCGGGCGCAGCGAGAAAATGCAGGACGTCTACCGGCTCCTGGAGGATCTGGCCAATCTGGAAACCACCGTTTTGGTCACGGGCGAGTCCGGCACCGGTAAGGAGCTGGTGGCGCGGGCTCTGCACTACAGCGGGCAGCGCGCCTTCCGTCCGTTTGTGACGGTCAACTGTTCGGCGCTGGCCGAAAACCTGCTCGAGAGCGAGCTGTTCGGTCATGTCCGCGGCGCGTTTACCGGCGCGGTGAAGGACAAACAGGGCCGTTTCGAGGCGGCTGAAGGCGGCACCCTTCTGCTCGATGAAATCGGCGACATTTCGCCGCTGATCCAGCTCAAGCTGCTGCGCGTTTTGCAGGAAAAAACCTTTGAGCGGGTCGGCGAGTCAACGCCGCGCCGGGCGGATGTCCGGGTCATTGCCAGCACCAATAAGAACCTCAAGGAAAAAGTCAAAAAAGGGGAATTCCGGGAAGATCTTTACTACCGCCTGATGGTGGTGGAGGTTGCCCTGCCGCCATTGCGCGAAAGGCAGGAGGACTTGCCGATTCTGGCCGATCATTTTATCGCGGTCTTTAATCAGGAATTCAAAAAAAACATCGAGGGGCTTTCCCGCGACGTTCTTCAGCGCTTTATGCAGTATGCCTGGCCGGGCAATATTCGTGAACTGGAACACGCGCTTGAACACGCCTTCATTTTGTGCCGGGGCAGAGTGATCACGCTCGAGCATCTTCCGGAAGCCATCCGCAGTGCCGTCCCGCGCAGCAGACTGAAACCGTCGTCCGGAAACCTGTCGGCCGGATGGCATGAAGAGAAGGAAATACTCGACGCGCTCGGCAGGGCGGGAGGGAACAAGGCCAAAGCCGCAAGGCTCCTCGGCGTTAACCGGCGGACCATTTACCGGCGGATTTCAAAAATCAGGCCTGCCGCGGTTCAGTCCCGTTTAAACGGGACGAGGGTTGATACTCCCTAGCCTTGTTGTGATATAATGACCTTCTCTTCATAACTCGACAATGGATTGAGGGATGGTTGATGGAAGTGTGACTTATTGTCATGTGACATGTCACGCTTATGTAACATGCCACACATTTAATGGGAACATATCGGCTCTGGTGGCTCTTACTGTTTGATTTCATTTACTCTTATAAATTTCCACAAAAACAGCTTTTGGCACATATTCTGTATTGAGATAACGCCTATGTGTTTTATTGTTTACTCGGGGTATCACGCTCAAGCGGGAAAGTTTGATTTTCTGGAAAAAACGGTTTTTTTAACAGGAGGGAAGAAGATGGTTCAAAGTATGTTCAAGCGATGGTCGGGAAAGTTTCAAGCGGTTTTATGGGGAGGAATGCTGATACTCAGCCTTGCGGCGGTGATCGGCTGCAGCAGCGGGGGAAGCGGAGGGGGAGGCGTCCTTTTCTCGGGGGACCCGCAAGTTCAGGTCGGAGATGCAACGCTGACCTGTGCCAACGAGACGGATATGATCGCCTGCCGCGGGATTAAATATGCTGAGGCAGAGCGTTTTGCCACATCCCATCTCGTTGATCCGACAGGTGAAATCGATGCCACGGCATTCGGCAGCGCCTGCGTTCAGGATGACGGCACCGGCAGTGAAGACTGCCTGTATCTCAATGTTTTCTTCCCCAAGGGAACCAATCTGAGCGATAATCTGCCGGTGATGGTCTGGATTCACGGCGGCGCTCTCATTCAGGGGGCGGGCTCCGTTCCCGGCTACGACCTGCCGGCGCTGGTAAATGAAGATGTTATTGTGGTGACGATCAATTACCGCCTCAACGCTTTCGGCTTTCTGCCCCATCCGGCGCTTGAGGACCCGACCGGCAACTTCGGCCTGAAAGATCAGGTGAAAGCGCTCGAATGGGTTAAACAATATATCGCCGATTTCGGCGGCAACCCGGACAATGTGACAATCTTCGGCGAATCCGCCGGCGGCCACAGTGTTTTGTCTTTGCTCGTATCAGCGGTGAAGGACAACGGTCTGTTCCACAAAGCGAT
>CAZDYR010000350.1:0-3254 GCA_964509625.1 uncultured Smithella sp.
GAGATCGCCTTTCAAACCAATCTGCTGGCACTCAACGCCTCCGTGGAAGCGGCACGTGCCGGAGAGGCGGGCGCGGGTTTTGCCGTGGTGGCCGACGAAGTGCGAAACCTGGCCATGAGAGCGACGGAATCCGCCCGCGGATCATCTAATCTGATCGGGGATATTGTGAACAAAGTTAAAAATGGTGAAAGCCTCGTGGGTGCAACAAGTTCGGCATTCGGTCAGGTAACGACCAGTTCCGATAAAGTTGTCGGCCTGATGAGTGAAATAGCGGCCGCCTCTAAAGAGCAGGCGCAGGGAGTTGACCAGGTCAATCGCGCCATCGCGGAAATGAACGTGACCACGCAGCAAACCGCCGGCAACGCCGAAAACCTCGCCAGCGTTATGTCCATTTTTAAAACCGAGATGGATGATGCCGATGAGGTGGTACTGAAAACGCGAAAGACCGGCAAAAAACCGGCACCGATGATCGAAATGGAAAAGAAGAATTTCTAAAGGAACATTACGGGACATTGATGAATCGTCGTTAGTGATTTCCTGTAAAATAAAATAATTAAGAAAGTTATAGGAGGATTTACACAATGAAAAAAGTATTGGTTTTAACAGCAATCGCAGTGGTATCGGTCATGCTGATGGCCGGTTTGGCCCAGGCCCAGGGAAAAGTAGCAACCCCGGCCCAGGTGAAGGAATTGTACAATAAAGCAGTGGCCTATACGAAACAGGTCGGATGCGACAAGGCTTTCGCCGAATTCAACGATCCGAAATCACCCTGGAACGCAACCTACAGCAATGTTTATATGAGCGCCGGAGACTGGAATGGCATCACGCTGGTACAGGGCCGATATCCGGTCATGGTTGGTCAGAATCATCTGGATCTTAAAGACGCGGACGGCAAACCTTTTATTAAAGAAGCTATCGAAAAATGTAAAAAGAACGGAAATGCCGTACACAGCTACAAATGGATGGTCACCAAAACCAATAAAATCGAAGATCGTACGATGATGGTTGAAGCTATTGACTGTAAGGGTAAAAAAGTGGATGTGGGCGTTAGCTACGAAGGTAAATTATAATCCTTAAGCTGAAGTAAATATCCAAAACAATCAAGACCCTGAAAGCACTGCCGCTTATGCATGTTTCAGGGTCTTTTTTTGGGCGTGTTTCCACAGATTCAACATGATACCGCATTTTTGTTTTTTGACAGATTGGAAGAAAATATGATAAATCAACCGCCTCGCGGCAGGTTGTCGAGGTATGCAATGAGAATCACGCAACAGCTGGATTAGATAACATAAACCGGCATGCATAAGGAATATTGACCATCAACAAGATATTCGGCAATACATCAGGGCTGGGTGCCCAGGCTATTAAATCTCTGGAACGTATTTATCGACGCGGAATTCCGCCGGAAAGCCTTATCAGCCATGAGCTGGCGCGCGAAGTATCACTTCTTTCCAGTGAGCTCAATCGTCAAATCGGCCTGCTGATTAACCGTAAAGGCGAAATCAGCATGGTCATCCTTGGCGACCACAGGGGCATCTTCATCCCCAATCTTGACGACTTCCGGGCGGCATCCACACGCTTCAAAGGCCTGCGCCTGATCCACACACATTTAAAAGGCGAAGAACTTTCCCCTGAAGATTTGACGGACTTATCACATTTGCGCCTGGATATGGTCGGCGCCCTTCAGGTTCAGGAAAACGGTTCCCCCGGTAAACTTTTCTGGGCGCACCTAGTTCCTGAAAATCCGCAGGGTGATTACTGGCTGATCCACGATCCGCAGGAACCGCACCGGCTGGATTTGAATTTTCTGTCTTTCATGTCCGCTTTGGAAGACGAGTTTGCCCGTCAGCAAAAAACACGTAAAATCGAAGCGGCGGAAAAGGCCATTCTGGTGCGCCTGGAAACCCATTCGGGCGGGGATGCCGTGGCATCGCTCGACGAACTGCGACAGCTGGCCGAAACCTGCGGCGTGGCGGTCTTTGACAGCCAGATCCAGTACAGGCCGCAACCCGATCCGAAATACATGGTCGGACGCGGCAAACTCTCGGACATCGATTTACACGCCACGCAAATCGGAGCAAACCTTCTTATCTTCGACCATGAGCTTTCGCCCGCACAGGTGCGATCCATCAGCGATTTCACGAACATGAAAGTTATCGACCGCACACAGGTCATTCTGGACATCTTCGCGCATCGCGCGCACAGCCGCGAGGGAAAGATTCAGGTGGAACTCGCGCAGCTTAAATACCTGCTCCCCCGCCTGATGCACAAGGACACGTCTCTTTCGCGTCTCGCCGGCGGTATTGGCGGCGTGGGACCGGGCGAAACAAAGCTGGAAATCGACCGCCGGCGCATTCGGGAACGCATCACCCGGCTGGAGAAAGACTTGAAGTCGATAGCCAAATCGCGCGGCCAGCGCCGGGGACGCCGTGAAAAGTCCGGCCTGCCGGTGATTTCTATTGTCGGCTACACCAACGCGGGTAAATCGACACTGCTCAACACGCTTACGCAGAGCGCTGTCCTGGCTGAAGACAAGCTCTTTGCAACCCTCGATACCAAGAGCGCCCGTTTGCGGTTTCCCCGCGATACGGAAGCCGTGATCACAGATACCGTCGGATTCATCCGCAATCTTCCCAAAGAACTGATGAGCGCGTTTCGGGCGACGCTCGATGAACTCCAGGAGGCGGACTTGCTTTTGCATGTGATTGACATTGCCAGCGAACGCTTTGAAGAACAGATTGCCGCTGTCGAAAATATTCTTGAAGAACTCGATATCATTCATAAACCATCTATTCGTGTTTTCAACAAGGCAGACCGGTTTGAAGACAGGGAAGCCCTGAGAGCGCTTTGCCGGCGGTTTGACGCCGTGGCCGTTTCCGCGCTGGACAAGAAAACACTGTTTGGCCTGCTTGAAAAGATTGAAGGAGCACTGCCCGATGCAGTCTGTTCAGGACGGGAGAATTATGTTAGTGAAGAATAGGTCATAGATTATAGGATTAGACTCGGTTATGAAATCTCTTCGTGTCGCGATCATTTTGCTACTCCTCTTGTTTTCAACGAGCGGTATCGCCGCAGAAAAGCAGCTGACCATTGTCCATACCAATGATATGCATTCTCATTTCCTGGGGTTCTCGCCGGAAATCGACTATCGGCCTTTGTCGATCAATGCCGACAGCACCCTTGGGGGCTGGACCCGCGTGGCCACCGTGATCATAAAGACCAAAAAAGAAAAAAACAATCCCGTCCTCGTGCTC
>CAZDYR010000351.1:0-3214 GCA_964509625.1 uncultured Smithella sp.
GTAAGGCAGTATAACCAAACAGCCGCTGCGGCAAAAAACATGATCTGTCAATATAGCCCCCTCAAGTCATCCGCCTTGAGGGGGCTTTTTAATGTTTATGCAGAATAGCCCAGATAGCTTTATCACGCAATATGTTCATATAGTCCCGTTGATCATCGTTTAGTATTTTAGCCGCTTTTTTATCAGCATAAAGAAGCCCGATACATTTTCCCTTGATGATCAATGGGTAGATTAAAAAAGACTGGGCATTCAATATTTTTAAATACCATCCGGGAAGATTTGCCCTGACGCTTGCGATGTTGCTGGTATCGACAATAAAATCCTTCATGCGCATAACGGCGATATTGAAGATGTCGGAAGAACGGGTAATATTAAACGCAAGGTCTCCCAGGATCGTATCAATATTTTCACCAAAGCCGAAACGAGCGGCCATTTTGTTTTGGTTTGGATCCAGCATAAAGAAAATAACTCGGTTAAATTCAAAGCCGCGATACATCGTCTCCATAATCGTATAAATGGCATCGCTGATACTGCTTGTCGAGTTAAGCATTTCATTGATTTCTGCTATGCAGCCTTTCAGCATTTCAACTTGTTCTTCTGCCCGATGGGACTGTTTGATCGATTCCGCCTTGAGCGCATTGGCGGCGTCCAAAAGAGAATCTGATCCGGAGGATTGATCTCGACGTATTTTTTCTTCACGATAAGCTGTCAGGCGCTGTAACAGTGGACTTTTTGCTTTGTCGATCTTGAACATTTCAGCATATTGATCAATGTTGGCTGCCGCATCTTCAAGCAAATTCATTGTTCTATTGGCGGGAAAAGATATCGTGCTCTTATATTTTGTTAAAACAGCCTGCAGAGCCTCATCTTTCCCGGTTCCATCAATCTGAGTAGCTGCTACACACAGGTCATTTGCATAATTAGCAATGCTTTTAAATACTTCCGTTTCATTTTCCGATGCTTTTGTTTCCGAATCACGAATGACATCCATACTGTTGGTGATGCTGTCAGGAAACCCCCATGACTTACTTATGCCCATTCCCAACTCACTATAGGAAACACCCAGGACGATTTTAGAAGCACTTTGCTCATCGATGTTTTTCGCTGCAATTACATTTTTTATTTCATTATATTCTTCCGGGAAATAACAGATGACCAGATGCTTTCCTAAATTGTGCAGTAAAGTGCAGATGAAAACTTCTTCCTTGGCGTGGAACATCATTTTTTCCGCCACATCCCTGGAGATAACAGCGCTGAAAAAAGAAGTAAGCGCGGCATCTTTTAAGTCGTCGGCCTGACTTTTATTCTGTAAATGATCCATGATCATCAACGAAGCTGCCGCTGTTCTTACTTTTTCAGCGCCGAGTAGAAAAACGGCGCGGGATATAGTCGTCACTTTGCCGCTTAAATTACCGTACAAAGAGGAATTGACAACTTTCAGCAGTTTGTTGGTTAGAGATATGTCTTTAAGGATGACATTGGCAAGCTCGCCCGATGAAGAAAAATTAATAGAATGAAGAGAAGAAAGTTTTTTATTGATCTCTATGATGTGCTGAGAAAAGGCGGGCAAATCACCTTTATGCCGCATGCGGAACAAGAGAAACTCAATGGTGCCGTGCGGACTTTTGTTGACATCATTTTCTTCACTTTGGCTCAGATAAGATGGCTCCTTAAGCTTTTGATTTTAAAATACTCTGAAATATTTCATTTGTAAAGAATCAAGTATAAGCAATCTCTTCTTGACAAGAAGGCGGTGTGTTGTTAGGTTCATCCCACGCTTGGATCCTGAAGGACCGGGACGGAAGGAAAATCAGACTGAATGTTCAGCCTCTCGTCTCGCGACGGGAGGCTTTTTTTATGGGAACAATCAGAGTTATAGAATCCGTCAAGGAAATGCAATCCCATTGTGAAAGATTAAGGCTTGCCGGCAAAAAGATATCTTTTGTCCCTACCATGGGCTATTTTCATGAAGGTCATCTGTCGCTCATGAAAGAAGCCCGCAAGACGGCGGATCACGTTATTGTCAGTATCTATGTCAATCCTACTCAGTTTGGCCCCAAAGAAGATTTCTCCAAATACCCGCGGGATTTTGAACGTGATGCCGGGATGGCGCAGAGCGTTGGAGTAGACGTTATCTTTTTCCCGTCCAATCAGGACATGTATCCTGAGGGTTATCAAACATATGTGGATGTGGAGAAGGTGACGAAAAATCTATGCGGACTCTCCAGACCGGGGCATTTTCGCGGCGTTACCACGATCTGTTGCAAATTGTTCAATATCGTCAAACCTCACAGCGCTGTGTTTGGTAGAAAAGATTTCCAGCAGCTGGCAGCCATCCGGCGCATGGTTGAAGATTTGAATCTTGATTTGGAAATCATCGGATTACCTACCTTCAGAGAACCGGACGGTCTGGCAATGAGTTCGCGTAATGTTTATCTGAGTAAAGAAGAACGCGTGTCGGCCCTCACGCTGGTCGGCTCACTTAAGCTGGCGCAAAAACTTTACGCCGCCGGTGAAAGGGATGCGGATGTGATGATCAGGCAGGCGGAAAAACTCATCAAGCGCTCTCATTTTACCGATATTGATTATATAAAAATTTGCAATGCAAAGACCCTTGAAGATGTGAGCAGAATCAAGGGAGAGGTTGTAATGGCATTGGCCGTGAAAGTAGGGAAAACCAGATTGATTGATAATACCGTTTTGGGTGAGGAGCTTAACGCTTAATTAAGAGTAAGACAGGGGTAAATAAAGAGTCATGCAAAGATTTATGATGAAATCCAAAATCCATCGCGCGACCGTCACGGACGCCGATTTACATTATGAAGGCAGCATTACCATCGATGAAAAACTGATGGAAGAAGCGAATATGGTACCTTACGAACAGGTTGCAATATATGACGTCAACAACGGAGAGCGATTTTCAACGTATATCATCAAAGGAAAACGAAACTCGGGAACAATTTGTCTCAATGGCGCGGCTGCCCGTAAAGTGGCGAAAGGAGACCTCATCATCATCGTCACCTATGTGTCTGTGGAAGACGAAGAGGCCCGGCGCTGGAAACCGAAATGCGTCCGGGTGGACGCCCAAAATAAAATTAAAAAAACATCCAGATAAGTATTTCAAAATCAAAGCAAAAGCGCTCACTGCGACTGACGGGGCGCTTTTTATTTTATGAGACCTGAGCGTATAAACCTGAGTTCAATAGGTTTATAC
>CAZDYR010000352.1:0-3200 GCA_964509625.1 uncultured Smithella sp.
GGTCTGCGCTTTCGCGATTTCTTCATCGGTTGCTTCGACGAGCTCCATTGTTTCCGCGTCAAACTTGCCGCCGCCGGCTTCCTCGATTATTTCGCCTTCACCTGATACAGGCTCGCCATCACCGCCGATTGCTGCGCCCCTTGCATCGCCGCTTTCCGGCTCCGGGATCACCTCTGCGGGTGAAACCGCGACTTCTTCGGCCACCCCTTCGGGTGACTCGGTTATTTCGTATTCTCCGGCGCCGTCTTCGCCGCCTTCCTCTGTGATCTCCTCGACGATATCAAATCCGGTCAGCGCTTCCTGGACGAAGGCTTCGAGATTGTCGGTGATGTTGCCCATCATCTCTTTGATCCCTGCAATCTCCTCGTTGGTTAATCCGGCGCCTTCTGCAGTGAGGACCTCGCTGATCATATCATTCACGGCGGCCATAATTTTGTTGATCTTGTCGCCGGGGCTCAGCCCCCCTTCGCCCAGTATGGAGGTAAATTCCGAAAACAGCCTGTCTCCCGTCAGTGAAGATGTCGTTGCCGCCTGATCCGCTTCCTGTTCTCCCTCAGAGAGACGCTCGGGTTGCCCTTCTTGACCGGCATCTTCGTCAAATCCCTTTCCTTTACCGATGTCGTGAAAAATTTGTTTGAGCTGACTCGCCTGATCGCCGGACAGCTCATCGCCTGCTCCGTCAACGGCGTCGCTCAGAATCTGTTGAACGGCGGACATGATCTTTCCGGCTTTGCCCGACGCATCGGTCCCGTTGTCCTTGAGAGCATGGACAATATCCGTCACGGCATCCAGCAGAGATTTCTCGAAGGCCGCTTCTGAGCCTGCCGCGCCGGTCAGCTCTTCCGGCATCGATTTCACATCGCCGGTTTCCGGTGTGACGGAGGCGGCGATTCCTTCGACGCCTCCCTTATTTTCTTCATCGGTCACGGCTTCTTTGGAGAGCGCCGCGAGATTGCCGGTGATGCTGCCCATCATCTCCCGGATGCCCGCAATCGCCTCGCCGCTTAATCCGGCTCCACCTGAGGCCAGCGTTTCGTCGATCACCTCGTTCATGGCGGCCATGATATTTTTAATCTTTTCACCGGCGCTGAGTTTTCCATCACCGAGGATGGATGAAACAGCGGCGGCCAGTTTATCTCCGGCAGTCCCGGCCGCTGTCGCCTCCTGGTCGCCCGCGCCGCCCGATCCTGCCGTCATCTCGTGAAAAATCTGTTTGAGTCGGCCCGCCTGATCGCCGGACAGCCCGCTTCCGGCCCCGTCGATGGCGTCCCCCAGCATGCGTTCAACAGCGGCCATGATCTTTCCGGCTTTGCCCGATGCATCCGTCCCGGCATCCTGAAGGGTATGGATGATATCCTGAAGCGCTGTGAGCATTGAGTCAGTCAAACCCGCTTTTGATGCGCCCGGCGGCGCGTCTTCAAGCCCGGTTACGCCCGACCCAAGTTGATTCTCCGTCGCTTGCTGCGAGGCAATGGTATTCATTTCATCAATCGACAGCTTACTGCCAGGCGGCTGAATTTCCCGTGTAAGGCCCTGAAGCCCGCTGTCGATTTCCGAAAGTCCGCCCCGAATGTAGCCGGCAAGATCATCGCCTTTGCCCGGCAAATCCACGGGCGTTTTGCCTGATCCGGAGATCCGGGCGCCCCGTCCTCCGGCGTCTTTCGTGTGTTGGACAATATCTTCCAGTGACAGTCCCATCTTGCCGGTTATATCGCCCAGAACGTTTTTGAGGCGTTCAATTTCTTCTTTGGTGTTTTCCGCTTCAGTGTTGGACAGGGTGTTTGCAAGGACGTCGCTCAGGGCTGACAGCATATCGCTGATCTTGCTTTGGGTGTCGATGCCCTTTTCCTTAAAGACATCCATGATGCCGGCAAGCGCCTTGTCCTTGGCTTCGTCGGAAATGGCAAAGGTGTTGTTGTGTCCGATGACAAGTCCCTGAGGATTTTTCCCGTCGGTGTAAAGTTTTTTCAGGTCGGTGTTGACGCTGGACTTCAGACTGCTGAAGTTTTTTCGTTTGGTCTTGAGAAGATCACGGTCGTCTCCGGTTTCCCAGATGGTTTTCACCAGCTCTTCCGTGTCGATGGACTGAAGGGATTCGGCGGACGCGTCATCAAAATAATATTGCCGCACCGCCCGCAGAAGCCTTGATTTGAGGGTTGTTTCGTTTTTGTAGCGAAGATTTTCAATCGCTTCATCAATATCCTGAAGCTTGATGACTATGGGCACGCTGTCGTCTCCTGATGTCGAAGATACTATTTATATCGTGCATATACGCGATTACTTTAATCCCGCTCCCGCGGGACGAGAGTGAATTCTCCGTAGCTTGCTGCGACATAACAATGTTCAGTTCATACATCGACAGCTTGCTGCGAGGTGGTTGATTGAAGTAATCGCCCTTGCAGAATAATCAAAAAAAGATTAAAAAAACAGTAATATTTTCGGCGGCAATGCCGATATATAAAAATGAAATTGCTTATCTCGAATAAAAGGTAATTATAACCGGTGAACAGGATGCAGGAAGATTTAAAGGTCCAATTTGAACAGATATTTGTGAAGCATTATGAACGTTTGACTAATTCACAGCAATCCGTCGGCGGCCTTCCGTTCACGCTGGAAAATATTGTGTGCTTTATCCTCTTTGGCGGGCGGGAGCTGGACATTGAAGATATCTACGGTGATGTCAGCGAACGCTATTCCATGGAAACGTTCATGGCCGACGCGCGGGAAGCCGGCATCGAGACGGATGATCATTTAAAGAAAGCCATTTCCAGCATGGTCGCGCAGAAGTTCCTGCATCTTCAGCCGGACAATCATTTTTATTCTTATCAGGCCACGCGGGAGACAGCGCGGATGCTCAACCGGGTTTATCCCAAGATGCAGGGCATGAGCATGCTGGCCTACATCGGGCAGACCATTCAGGAAGTGGAGAGCGGCCGGGTGGATCCGGAATCCGCTTTGTCGCGTTTTGACCAGACGCTGCAAAAACAGGGTGTTCCCCTTCCCAAACCGAAAATACCGGTTATCACGCCCCCGCCCAAACCGGCGGCCGCGCCCAAAAAGGCGGAAGAATCCAAATCCGGCAGTTCCAGAGTCATCCGCGACTATGTCGTCACAAGCGCCGTCAAGGCAAAAGTCGAAAAGATCGCGCCGCAGGAAGAGGTTCCGGTCCAACCGGAGGTTGAACCCGCGCCGAAGAAGCC
>CAZDYR010000353.1:0-3197 GCA_964509625.1 uncultured Smithella sp.
GCATACAAAGAGCAAATATTAGGAGCGAAACGTCGTGGCGCTTGTAACCTAAAGGGCACGCGAAGTCGCAGGCGCGGTATGATGAAAAAATTGGATTGCCGTCTGTAAACAGAGGGGCGCTGCTTACTGATATAAACAGCGCCCCTCTTGTGTCGTAGATTTCTTATTCCGTGTAAGGCGGTTCTCCCTGGATCGATTTTGTCAATTCCAGGGCCTTTTTAACCTGATCGCGGGTTCCCCTGAAAACAATCCATACACTCCCCTCCGCGCCGCTGACGCCGCCGGCGCTGGCCTGGAAGGCAGTTGCCCCCGTCAGTATTTTAATGGCTTCCAGTTCCGTCACAATTTCTCCCGTCAGGAGCCACATGGAGGGAATATTGTGCCCCGGGAAAAGCGTTTTCCAACTGCCCGCCGGGGGAGACAACGTCTCTATCGGCTCGCGCATTTTCAAGGTCAGGTCTACGAGATCCCCGGCAACCAGCTTCTCCAGCCCGACCGGAATGACAAGGTGGGCCTTGCGCGCCACGATGATGGGCATTGTGGTTCCCGTCGTTCCGCCCTCCGGATGGAGGATATTGACCCCGGCAATCTTGTTTTTGTAGTCCAGCGCATTGGCCCCTTTGATGACAACATCGCCCCTCTTCAGTTTTTTCGCGGCATCTTCCAGGGAAATATCAAGGACCTTGCCTTTCTCCAGAATCAGGTGGTTGACGGGTTTTGTTTTGGGCAGGTATTTGACTCCCTTTTCCGGTTCAATTCTACCCGTCACAAATGCCGCATGGTCGGTCTTGCCTCCGGCGATCTCCTCTGCCACATACGCGTTGGTTGTTCCCTTGATGACAATGACCATACCGTTGGCAAGTGCATTTTTGACGATCGGCATCTGAGCCACAGCCTTGCCGATCAGCCTCTTGGATTCGGCCACCGTCAGAATCGCACCGCTCTGGACGATTTTATCCGATCCAGCGCTTCCCGATTCCGCAGCGGAAGAGATTCCCGAAAATACTAATTGTCCGCCAATCACTATGACAAACAGAAATATAATCGCCCTCAATACTTTATTCATGATGTATGCCTCCTTTTGCTTGCAGATAGATCTCGTTTTAATGATTCTTGCCTTGCTTCCCTAAGCCGCGTAAGCGGCTCCCTTTAAAAAAATGAGCTTAGCGCCACAGTTGCAGGGCATGCTGAGCGTTTGGATGGCCCGATTCAACTGCCGTCTCCACCTCTGGCGCTTCGCGTCACCCCCGACTGACCTGACCACCTAAAGGTGGCGCGAGGTCACACGAGCGGGGGACATCCTCCTGTTTATTTAGTTATCCTGGTGATCGTTCCTAATTATTCCTTCCGCTTTTTTTAAGCCGCTTTTAGAGGTTGAATTTTCTTTATTTCACTTTGATGGGATTGCTGCGCTTCCCAGAGATCATAGGCACGCTGTGCGTTTAGCCAGAATTCAGCCGTATTGCCGAATAAACGGCTCAGACGCAATGCCATGAGCGGCGTCAGCGCGCGACTCTCTCGTAATAATTCATTGACCGTCTGACGCGAAACTCCAAGCGCATTGGCAAGACCGGCAACATTGAGATGATAATCCGGCATAAAATCTTCTCTCAGTATTTCACCCGGGTGCGTGGGCTTCACTTTTCTTTTTCCGTTATATTTGATACTCATCTTTCTACCTCGTTTAATGATAATCAGTTATTTCAACATCGTGTGCATCACCATCAATAAACCTGAAACATATTCTCCATTGGTCATTGATGGATATTGCATATTGACCTATTCTATCATCCTTTAGCGCATGCAAATGATTGCTGGGCGGCACTTTTAAATCTTCGAGACACGTTGCTAAATCTAAATACTCAAGACGCCTTACCGCTCTTTTAAGAATATCCGGCTGAAATTTCTTCGATTTACCGGTAATGAATAAATCATGCGTATGCTTATCGGCAAATGTTTTTATCATGAGTCATTTGTAATGTGTCGCGTGACAATTGTCAAGAAGAATTTATAGTTAATGGGGACGTTTCTATTTTACAATAAACCGCCAGTTGCGGGGCATGCTGATCGTTTGGATGGCCCGATTCAACTGCCACCTCCACCTCCGGGCTTCGCGCCACCCCGGCCTGACCTGACCACCTAAAGGTGGCGCGAGGTCACGCGAGCGGGGGACATGATGAGCCTCACACGGTTTTCCCAATTCAATTTCTAAATCACAGCTCTTATTGCGACAAAAGGACTTTCCCGAGCGTCATGATCTCGGCTTCCTTGGTTCCCTCGTAGAGTTCAAGGATCTTGGCATCACGATACAGTTTCTGCACTTTGTAATCCTCGATGTATCCGTATCCGCCATGAAGCTCCACGGCAAGATTGGCGCAGAAAACCGCGGTCTGCCCGGCTAAATATTTTGCCATGGCCGAGAGGTGATAATCCGGTTTGCCGGAATCAATCAGCCAGGCGGCCTTGTACGTCATGTTGCGTAAAGCCTCTACCTTGATCCACATCTCGGCCAGCTTCTGAAGCGAAATCTGGAATGAGCCCAGCGGCTTTCCGAAAACCGTCCTCTCCTTGCAGTATTTGACGGACTCGTCCAGACAGGCCTGGGAAAGTCCCAAGCCCTGGCCGGCCACCATCACCCGGGTGACGTCAAAAAAGTGCATGAGCTGGTAGAATCCGGCGCCGCGCTTTCCGATCATGTTCTCTTTGGGCACCCTTACGCCGTCCAGGGCTATTTCCGCCGTGTCACTGGCCCGAATCCCCATTTTCCCTTTGATCTTGGTTCTTGTTACCCCGGGGGCATCGGCCGGAACTATAAACTGGCTGAAGCTCTTGTGAACTTTTTCAGCCGGGTCGGTGATGGCCTGGACCACCATCCAGTCACAGATCGTACCGTTGGTGATGAACATCTTATTACCGGTGATGACATAGTCATTACCATCCTGAACGGCCCGCGTCTTGTAACCGGCCACATCCGTTCCGGCGTTCGGCTCCGTGTAGGCGCCTGCAAATACTTTGTCTCCCGCGCAAACGGGAGGGAGATATTTCTCTTTCTGTTCCTTGGTTCCGTAATAGTGAATATTTTCACATCCGAAAGTGGCCGCCGTCACATTCAGGCCAATGCCCATGCAGGCCCGTGAAATCTGTTCCGTGATGATGGTGTTGCCGAGAAAACCCACGCCGCCCCCGCCGTATTCTTC
>CAZDYR010000354.1:0-1049 GCA_964509625.1 uncultured Smithella sp.
ATGCAGGCCTGGAAGAAACGGCAGCGGACTGCGTTACGCGCTTTACGGGGTTGCATGAAGCATACCTGGAGCAGCTTTACACCTACTACAAGCCGGGCGGCAATGCCGCCGCGGTGGTCTATTTTGCCCTGGTGCCGGCCGATTCGCTCCTCAAGGATAAAGACGAATCTGCGGCCAATTGGTTCCCGGTAAACGCTCTGCCGGCGCTGGTGCCCAACCATGACGAGGTGCTGGTCTACGCGCTGCGCCGCTTGCGTTACAAACTGGAATACAGCGCGGTGGGGTTTGAACTTCTTCCTGAATATTTCAGCCTGTCGGAATTGCAATCCACCTATGAATTGATCCTGGGTGAAAAGCTCGACAAACGCAACTTTCGCCGGCGCATTTTGCAGGCCGGCATCATCGAAAACACCCCGCGCCGGCGCTCCGGCGAAGGCCGCCCGGCGCAGCTTTACCGATACCGCCCCGATGCCGTCGCCGAGGTCAAAGCTCGCCGGCTGTTCCCCTGACCCTGGTTATTTCTTGAAATAATTCAATTCGCGCCCCAGCAGAGGCGCGTTTTGTTATCTGTGCGGTGTATGGATTTCCATCAAGCTGGCAGCCTTATACGCCGGTATCATCGAAGGCCGGGATGAAGCTCTCCAGGGCAGTCTCGCCGTCCTGCACGAATCCATTTTCGACCCCAATCGAAAGCGCATATTCGATCAATTCATCATAATCAGATTTCGGCAGCGTGCGGTTGATCTCCGGGTAGCGTTCCAGGTCGGCGAGCGGCGTGTACTGGCTCATGATGCTGATGAAAATCGAATTGCCGTAGGTCTGGTGCAGATAAGCAATTACATCCTTTGAATCCTGCAAATAACCGGGCAGAGTCATATGCCGGACGATGACCCCGCGTTTCAGCATGCCGTTTGCATCAAAAACCGGTTCGCCAACCTGCATCTGCATTTCCTGGATGGCCGCCGAGGCGACCTCGAAATAATCCGCGCAGTTGGAATATCGTTTCGAGATATCACTCGACTTGTATTTGAGGTCCGGCAGATAGATGT
>CAZDYR010000354.1:1059-3184 GCA_964509625.1 uncultured Smithella sp.
GATGTCAACAAACCCGCGCAGCAGTCGCAGGGTTTCCACCTTTTCATACCCGCCGCAATTGTAGACAACCGGCAGGCGCAGACCCTGCTCCCGCGCCAGCTCAAGTGCCCGGATGATTTGAGGCACATAGTGGCTGGGCGTCACCAGGTTGATATTGTTCGCGCCCTGGCCCTGCAGTTCCAGATAGATCTCAGCCAACCGCTCGACGGATATTTCCTTGCCGGTCAACCCGCGCGCAATCGGCCGGTTCTGGCAGTAAACACACCCCACCGGGCAGCCAGAAAAGAACACCGTACCGGAGCCCTGCTCACCGGAGATGCAGGGTTCCTCCCACAGGTGCAGCGCAGCCCGTGCCACCACCAGCGCATCTGTTTCGCGGCAATAGCCCTTGCGTCCCTCTGCACGATCGATGTGGCAATCCCGCGGGCACAGGGTGCAATCCGACATCAATTCTTTGATCTGTTGCTCATTCATCGTCATTCACCATTAAGGGTACTATTCATGGCTGATCTTTTTTGGTAAAAGACGACCAGCCTAAAGTCCATTTTTTCACCGACATAAGATTGCCATGCATTCAACATGATACGTTTGTGGGAAATGGGATGTTTACATTATTCCGGCCAAACTAAATACAACGTTTTTGCTCCCATTATTTGTCCGCCTATATCATAGGCAACAACATAATTTCTGTCTCCTTGATGGTATGTTTTCTGTTCTATTATTTCTCCTGCAGCGTCATAGGATGCTATTTCCACACTATACGTACCAAGGGGAAGTGGATATTTTGAGTAATCCGAGAAATCCTCCGGTCTTATCTTTTCAGACTGCACCTCGCCTTTTTCGTCAAAGCAGGTAATTACAAAATACTCCGTTGGTACGCTGATGGATATCGTGATCTTTGATTTATAATCGTCGCCTTCAATAACAAGAGTTCCATTAACTGAAGCACTAAGAAATGACTTGTCAGGTTCAAAATAGACACCTTCCCCATCATAGTAAAGGTAATAAGCCGATATAGTATTGGCACTTGTTTCATCTTCAATATAAGCAACCGTCGCTTCTGCTCCGACCGTATTGCTGTCGATATTGGCTCCGAATGTAATACCTGTCACATTCTGATCGCCCGCATAGGATGTTTCTGAATCATAATCAAAAAAGTACACCACAGATGCATCCAAATCAAACAAATATTGATGATCTGCAAAGTTGGCATATATTTTGCCGTTCTGTTCTATCGTTTCTTGATCATTAACAATTATGATTCCGATTGCCTTTTCAAAGTCAGGTACAAACTCTTTCTTTCCGCAACCAGTCAGCAGAAGTAATATCAATATAACTGCCAATATAAGTGCTGTCTTCTTCACGACTGTATCCTCCTGTAAATAACAGTTTTCACTAAACATCTACCTTATAACCTCAACCCTCTGTTATTCAAATCGTTGTTTCGAAACTGTTCATCTCACGTACTAAACCCTATTACATCCAAATCGCCTGCTCAACCCTCCGAGCGAAACCTTAGATAAGTTCCCTCGGAGCAATGATGCGGTCAAATCAAGCATGTGGCGCTGGCGCCTAATTTCCTAATTAACACGAAATACGCGCTTTTTTCCGATCAGTCCTTTATCCGTGACATCAATACTATTGTCTCCACGTGAAATGTCTGCGGAAACAGGTCAAAGGGTTTGACTTCGTTTAGTTCGTACCCAGCAGCGATCAGGCGCTTGACATCCCGCGCCAGCGTGGATGGATCGCAGGATACATACGCCAGCGTGGCCGGCGCCAGCGCGACAATCGCGTCCAGTGCGGCCCTCTCCAGCCCGGCGCGCGGCGGATCGACCAGCACAATATCCGCCTTGAGGTCCAGCGCGGGCAGTACATCCTCCGCCGCTCCGACGTACAGTTCAACATTGTCGCAGGCATCCAGGTTGGCAGCGTAATCCTCGCAGGCCGACGAGGACAACTCGATGCCCACGCAGCGTCCGACGCGCGGCGCCATGAACGCCGAGAACAGCCCCACGCCGCAATACACGTCCAGCAGCGTGGTTTCCTTCCTCAGCGGCAACCGCTCCAGCAGGTGCTGCACTATTGCAGCGGCCTGGGCCGTGTTGACCTGGAAGAACGAACC
>CAZDYR010000355.1:0-1714 GCA_964509625.1 uncultured Smithella sp.
GGTTTCAATATCCGTCAGGCCGTGCCATTTTTCCGGCAGGGGATGAATCGATTTGGCCATTAAGCGCAGGGATTCAACTTCGATGGTTAATTCATTGGTCTTCGTCCGGAACAATTTCCCCGTAATATAAATAATGTCGCCGATATCCAGTTTTTTAAACAGGGAAAAATCCTGCTCGCTGAGGATGTTTTTGGCGATGTAACACTGCATCTGGCCTTTGCGGTCCTGAATCTTGACGAAAGCCGCCTTGCCGAAACTGCGGACAGCCATCAGGCGTCCGGCAAGGGAGAATTTTTCTGTCAGTTGAGCCAGGGATTCGCTGTCGGTTTCGCCGAAGCGGTCCATGATCTCCGTTGTTGTATTTTGAGGTTTCACATCGTTGGGATATAAATCCACGCCCGCTGCTTTTAAAGCCGCGATTTTTTCAAGGCGAACCTTTAAAAGATCATTGTCTTCCATAATTTCTCCGCTTTTTCTAAAGTTTGTCTGACTATATTTTTTTTGACGATTAGTCAAGCATGATTGTGGTCCGGGGCGCCTTGGGCGGGGCTTCAAATAAACCAAAAATGTGTTTGCCTATAGTCAGGTTGTTATGTATGATGCATCCACTTTATTCACGGGGGGAAGAAAATGGTCAACAAGGCAATATTGATCGGCAGGTTGGGCAAGGATCCGGAAGTCCGATATACGCCGGACGGGACAATGGTTACCAATTTCAATCTGGCGACTGATGAGCAGTGGAAGGATAAAAACGGAGAGAAGGTTCAGAAAACGGAATGGCATCGAATTGTTACATTCGGCAAACTGGCCGAAATATGCGGCAATTATCTGGTCAAGGGGAAACTGGTTTTTGTCGAGGGACGCATTCAAACCCGTTCATGGGAAGACAAGGACGGCGTGAAACGCTTCACGACGGAAATCGTGGCCAACGACATGAAGATGCTTGATTCCAAGGGGCAGGGACAGAGCCAGGGCAGGTCGGACGATGCGGTTTCCCCCGCGCCTTCCGCGCAAAACAACGGCACGCCGATGGAAGATGTTCCTTTTTAACTCGGACGCTTGTCGATAAACTTCAGCCGGGAGACAAAAACTATTTGTCTCCCTCTTTTTTTACCGGTGGATTGGTTGTATCGTTCTCGTTGACGGACTTCTTGAAATTTCTGATTCCCTTGCCGATGGCCGAGCCGATTTCCGGAAGCTTTCCGACACCGAAAATAATCAAAATAATAACCAATATAATCAGTAACTCGGGTACACCTATTCCAAACATAATATTCCCTCTTTCGTTTTTTGTTTTATGGCAGGCGCAAGTGGATAACCTGTCCTGACTTCCCTAAATTTTCTATGTTTTTCCCGTTAAATTGTATCCTGATTCCGCCGGCGTTGCCGATATCCATGCTGAAACGCCCCGCCTTATGCGATATTTTTTCTCCGGATTTCAGTAATACCTGAACGGGCTCCTTATCGTCACCCTGAATGCGGATCCAGGTTTCTTCCGTGGCTTGAATGACCAGGAGAGACTGCTCTTCATCAGCATCGGCCGGCATTGCGTTTTTAAAATCGTTTTTAGGGGGCGTGGCGGCGGTGGCGATAACGGGACTTTTTGCTTCCGTTATTTTGGGCGCCGGCTGCTGTTCGAGGCTGCCTGTTTGACTTAGTGTACCCGCTTTATCCGGTTTGGTTTGATCATTGCCGGCAGTCAAATTTGCCGCCG